>JBGTCB010000161.1:0-6846 GCA_041748995.1 Saprospiraceae bacterium
GCGGGCCATTTCCTGGATGTCATCAAATAAGACAAAAACTTCAGCCTTTTTGAGGTCCTTCTCCGGGGCTGAAAAGGTCCGGGTATAGGTGGCTTTTCCCGAATAATATTTAATCCCTTCCAGCTCCACGTCAGACCAACTCATGAGCTGGTCCATCGTGTATTTTTCCGGGCCACCCATTCCCGTGTCAAACTGGATATCCCAGTTGGAAGTGATATCCAGGCTGATTAAGTTGTTTTCTGTCCTGGGAAAACCGTATTGCAAATCATATTTTAGTTCTGTATCATTTTTTCCGCTGGATTTGATTTTGAAGAGTACAAACCTTGAGGCCAGTGGGTCCATCACCAATTCTAAACTAATCCCGTTTTCTGTTTTGGAGTAGCTCACCTCGCGCTGAACCAAGCCGGTTTCTGCATCCCAGATTTCCGGTATCCTATTAGTATCCACCCGGAAGACAGCGGTAAAATGTTTTTCTATTTCACTGCTGTTAGATACGAAGTAGATGTCTTCTGTTTCAGTTTGGCGATGGATGTAATCAATCCGGTGGTCATTGTTATCTATTTTCTTTAGATCAAAATCAGGAGGGATTTCAAGTTCATCAAGTACCTGTTTAAGGGATTTTCCCCAGTGAACCATTCCCTTGCCATACTGATTTGACTTGATGGTTTTGCCATCACAATTTCCCCATATTTTTTCTGCAATGGATTTCACCTGCTCGTCGCACTCCGGGTAATTCTTTAAAGATGTGGCTCTTTCCGGTTTTGGACCGATGACAGTGGCACCTTCAAAAATCAGCTGGTCGAGTCGCTTCAAAACTTCGACCGACATGTCCTTCCTGTCAGGGATCATCAGCAACCGGTAAGATTGACCATGGGGTAATATCAGTTTTCCATTTTCGATCTGTAAGGTTGCGGTGATGATATCGGAATTGATATAATCATAATCATATCCGGGGAATTGACCGGGATCGACTGGCTTGAGCCTGCCGCAATGGGGGCACTTGGTCTCATCATGAAACCAATGGGGAAATAATCCTGGCATATCCGGAGTGTAATTGGGATCTATCCTTTTGGGCGGGACCAGATTAGGAGCTTCGTCGCCATAATACAGGAGTGCGTCGGCAATAAAATTCCCTTGCCTGAGCATAAACGAACACCTGGCGAGGTAATCCATAAATGGTTTTACCATTTCCCACCAGGTGGTATTGACATTGAGGTGTTCCCCTGCATGATAGGCGAATCCCGGTTTGCCTGCCAATTGGGGATTATGGGCAAACGTATGGAAAACAATCTGATTGAGGCCTTCGCAAAAGGCGATGTCACACAGCTGTTTGAAATCTGTAGGACCATGTTGCCAGTGCTGCCAGCCGGTAAGTGATTCAGAAGCGACGATCTTTTTTCCATATATATGGGCTGCACTGGCTGCTTCTTTGGTTACCCAATGCCTTTGCCGGTTCCAGAATTCTCCCATGGGAATATGAGAATTCCCTAATGCCTTTAAAGGTTCCACTCTCGGATGACCGCCATGACCGGCTTCCGAGATCATCTGCATTCCATATTTATCGGCTATTTCTACAGATTGAGCAAAATGATTTCCAACCATCATGTCGCTGACCAATCGCTGGTAATCACCCCGAAATCGTTCAGCCGTTATACTATCGTGCCAGGAATATCCCGCGAGAAGAGGAAGGAAGACCGTGGGTTCGTAATTATATCGTTTTCTAAATTCATCAAGCAAGTGAGGTGACCAGTCTGTTGCTGACCATACCTCGTAACTATCGAGCATCAAATATTTAAGTGCGCTTGATTCCAGGTCGATTTTTTTTAAGCGGGTTAGGATGGAATCAAAATGATTTTTGGAAGCTTCTTTACTTAAATGGTCGATCAGAAGTCCATTGGAATTGGGACTGGGGCAGACCAGAGGTTGTAAGGTATTTCCCATAGAAAAGGACAATATGTCCCAATTACCCTCCGGCACCATCCAATCGATAGAGCTGGCATCCGTTGTAAACTCGTCCAAAATTATGATTTTATCATCGGGGGAATAATGCTTTGCCGCCGAGTGCGGTAAGGCCATGGATGTGACCAGAACATAATCCTCACTTCCAGGATTTCTGGTGGTAGGTTTAGGGATGCTGATTTTTTGGCGGCCGGGTCCGGTTACACTCACTTTTGTCGTGAGTAACTCCATACTGGCATCCGGTTTTTTGACCCAGGATCCTCCGGCATTCCAGCTGCTTGAAGCCACAATCCCAAGATCCAAATCAAGTCTTTTGGCAGTCCGGCTGGCCAGGGAAATGTAATCCAGGGATTGAGATTCAAGAAAAGCCGGTCCATGGGGAATGGCACTGTCCGGATCTATCAGGGAGCCAACATCCCAAATGAGAGCACCACGCAAGCCTTGACGTTTCATCTCTTCCAATTCAAAAACCAGCATGGAGGTATCGACATATCCATTTAACCAAGGCCATAATGCCAAAGCCCGGTTTTCTGAAGGCGGATTTTTGAAATTTTCTTCTAATGTTCTGCTAGTCGGTAAATGGGGATTACAGTTCAGAAATAAAAGGACTATAGACAGGGATGTTGACCAGGATTTTCTCCAAAATGAATTCCAGCTGTACATGCTCAGGTACAAATTGCATTAAGATAATGAAGGAATAAAGAGTACATGAAACTCATCGCCGTTTTAAATTTTTAATCAGGGATTTTAGACCTTGCGGCTAATAATTCTGTAATCGTGGAATCACACACCTGATTAAATTTACTAATTAATTGATGATGTGCATTGTCAGTTGCCAGATTCTGTGTTTCAAAGGGGTCATTGATAAGGTTATATAATTCTATAAATCCCGGATGGGCGTCATAACGGATAAATTTCCAGGTCTCATCACGGTATGCGTAAGTCTGGAGCAGGAGGGGATTCCCTTCTAATCGATGCTCCAAAAAGAGATGACTCCTCCAATCTTTTGGAGAAGTCTCATAAAAGGCTGTTAGACTTTTACCATGATAAGTTTCAGGGGGAGTAATTCCAGCGAGTTCGAGGATGGTTGGAGTAATGTCTATATTGAGTACCATTTCTTGCAGTGCTCTACTCCTGTTTATTTCTGGTTGACGGGGATCAAATAAAATCATGGGTGTGCGGATACTTTGTTCGTGCATGAGCCATTTACCGGCATAACCCCGGTCTCCGAGAAAATAACCATTGTCACTGGTGAAAATAATCACGGTATTTTTATCCAGATTTTCTTCCTTTAATGTATTTCGGATCCGGCCTATGACCATGTCCACACCGGTGATCATTCGATAATATCCCTTCACCATTTTCTGATATTTTTCCGGATTGTCAAATCGCCAGTACCAGCGCTCACGGTTCATAGTATTTTTTAGAAAATCCGGCAGTGTATCGAAAAAAACCGGATCGGCGGTGGCGGGCACTGGAATTTGATCATCAACATAAAAGCTATCCACATATTCCGGCCAGAAATATTGTTCTTCCCTGGGGTCGTCAGCATGGGGTGACCAAAAGGATAAAGAAAGACAAAAAGCTTGGTCTTTATTGGATTTGATGAATTGAATCGCATGGTCGCCATTCAGATCCACGAGATGTTTTCGTTTCCCGTCGACTTCCTTCCAGTAAGGTAGTTCTGTGAGTTGATGGAAATCAAACAGGGAATCAAGCATTCCTTCATTTATCCTGACCCCAAATTTACCTACAAAACCCGTTTGATAACCGGCTTTGCGCATCAGATCCGGGTAACCTTCCCTTAAATATTCATCACGTAGATTGGGTTTTCCAAAGGTATAATTATGTGTACGCTCATAGAGACCAGTCAATAGAGATGCACGGCTTGCAGCACAGATGGGAGTGGAGGCAAAGGCGTTTTGAAAATAAAGTCCCTGTCTGGCCAGCTTGTCCATATTTGGTGTTTGAATGATGGCATTGCCAGCAATTCCAAGGGCATCCCAACGTTGATCATCGGTGAGGATGAATATGATGTTGGGTTTAGGATCAGCTTTTTGACAAGACTGAGAAAATGAAAGGGTACTAGCTAATATGATAGAAGTAATCAACTTTGGCATTAATCAAAAATTAAACGGAAATATATACCCGGCAAAGCCAGAATCAAATTGAGTGGGACTCTGCCTTTCCCGGTTTATCAAAGAAATCATATGTAGGAGTAATAAAGAATCATTTAATCGCTAATTTTACCAACCTCACCAATATAATTCATTCAACAGTTTATCTTAAATATTCTGAGTGTAATCAAACAGGGACCATCCCGTATACCTCAATATCCGATGAATAACAAAAGGAAAGCTACAACTTCCTAAAGCCTGTCGTGGGATCAATCGAATTAGGTTTTGGCATTTCTTTTCTTGGTAATTTCTGATCCCGCATGGCTGCATTATATACAAATGCAGCCACAATGGTAGCTGATTGTTTCAAGTCATCCGGACTCAGGTGGTCGTAGCTGTCCATATTACTATGTTGAGTTCTTAACCGATCCTGGATAAATTGAAATCCCGGTAATCCTATAAGATCAAAAGATATATGATCAGTACTGCCGGTATTTTGAAATGTAACCGTTTTGGCCCTAAGATCATTGAATGGAGCAAACCAATCGTGAAAAATACTCCGGGCTGCTTCATTTCCCTGCAGATGAATTCCCAGAATTTTACCAGTACCATAATCTAAATTAAAATACGCAGAAAATTTTTCATGTGCCGGCAATAATTTCATGGTTGCAGGATCTCCAAAAGTTTTCTTTACATAGCCTCTTGATCCCAAGAGACCCTGTTCTTCTCCACTCCACAATGCGATGCGTATAGTTCTTCTCGGTCGTACTCCTATAGTTTTTAAAATACGTACTGCTTCCATCATAGCACAGACGCCTGCGGCATTATCAGTGGCGCCATTAGCTGCTGGCCATGAGTCAAGATGGGCGCCTAGCATTACTATTTCGTCTTTTAAATTTTCATCAGTACCAGGTATTTCAGCAATTACATTATATCCTTTGGTATCAGTAGATTCGAATTTTGTTTTTACATCTACTTCCATTTCCACAGGAGTATTACTCCTCAACAAACGAACAATCATATTATAATCTTCAAGGCCAATAGCAATGTCCAAAAAATTAGCCGGGTCCGAGATTTTATAAGGACCTCCCTGTAATACAAAAACAGTCCCGCTATTATTATCCGGAGCCGAACTTAAAATAGCGATCGCACCTTCCTTTACGGCCATTTCTTTTAGTGTAGTGAGCATTTCCCTTGAAATACCATTTTGCGCCCTGTTTCTTTCAAGTCTTCTCCGTATGGCAGCCTTATCTACAGCCTCCTTTACTTCACTCAATTTTTGCAATTCCTCGTCGGTACGACGAACAGGCGTGGGTTTATGACCTGGTTCAAAATATATCAAATCATCGATTATTAAAACCTTATCTTTCAATTTACCACGGTAAGCGTCCAGTTCCACAGAATCTTTAGCAGAGATCAAAAGCACTTCTCCACTTTGCAGCCCATTTGTACCTGCTGTCCAGGTTTTAGGATAAGCAATAAGTGATTTGTACCACGGTGATGACATGGCTACGTAAGACTTTTTCAATTCCCATCCCTTTCCAAAATCACCCCATGGATCCAACCTGGAATTAACCAATCCCCATTGGGTCAGTTGGTTCTTAGCATAATTTGCAGCACGCATAAATCCGGCGGAATTTGTAACCCTTGGGCCACTTAATTCAGTAATATGAAATGCGATATCCATTACTTTGGAATTTTGTAATCCTTCATTTCTGATTTTTGTCATTACTTCCAGGTCAATATTTTCTGTTTGAGCAAATACGAAAAATGGAAGAACGAAGAAAAGGATTAAACAAGAAGACTTGATGAATTTCATATAATTGAACATAATTAAATTTTAGTTGTAATATTAGTTTTGTAAGTTGAAGTAATGTGTTATGGTGCCTGATGTCCCACCAAGCCGGGAATAAATGACGAATGTAAAAACCTGTTTATTAAAATAATAGTTGAATGTTTTGAGCTATTTTAATTCCGTCAAGGCATTTACAAGTACATCGAGTTCATCCGTAGTTGTATATACATTTGGTGTTATCCGGCAGCCATGCACTCCATTGCCATCAATTGGGACAGTAAATATTTTATACTTTTTAATCAATTTATCAGCCAGTTCAGCTGGTTTCATTCCCTTGATTCCAACATTTGCAATACCACAGACACGAGCCGGGTCGGCCGGGGTATTTACAAGAACATTGGGAAGATCCCTGACTTTTGAGGTCCAGTAATTTTGTAAGAATCTTAACCGGGCTTCTTTCCTTTCTGCACCCAAAATATTGTAAAAATCAATGGCAGCTCCGATGGCAAGATCGGTATGTGCAGGGTGTGTTCCGACATGACCAAGCCGTGAAATATCATCTGGTCTTGTTTCGCCTCCCGCCAACAGTGGCCATACCTTTCCAATATTTGCCTTCTTTACGTATAGTATTCCACAACCCAGTGGAACACTCATCCATTTATGAAGGCTGCTACCGAAATAATCGCAATTAAGGTCTTGAATAGTAAATTTTAAATGTGCAAATGAGTGCGCTCCATCGACCAATACCTGAACTCCTCTTTGGTGAGCCATATCACATATTTTTCTGACAGGCAAAATCTGCCCGGTAATATTAATCATATGGGAGACCATAAGAAGTTTTGTTTTATCTGTAATGGCTGATGCGTAAAGATTCACAATTTCATCATCTGATTGAGGAATATTCGGCACTGATACCACTCTATTTATCATGCCATATCTTTTTGAAACCTGATTAAACATGAACAACATTGTTCC
>JBGTCB010000162.1:0-3421 GCA_041748995.1 Saprospiraceae bacterium
ATATAGGGTACAAGGATTTGCCACGGGTCCTAAAAAGCCAAAATCTATACTATGATCGTTGGAACCAACATCTCCGGTGCAAAACATGGCCAAACTAAATCCTGGAATCATATTTGGGTCTCCATCCGAATCCAATTCATCGTCGCCTCCCTGATCAGCAGGTGGTACCAATCCTGAAAAGCCAAGTACCTCTAATTGCGATAAATCGATTCGTATCGAATAACAATGATTCGGCATTATTTCCGTGAAGAGAAATTCGCCTCCATTGGCGGTAGTGGTCGAGTCTACAAGCGCATCACTGTTTTCCTTATCATGCAGAGTAAGTACAATACCATCAATGCCAAACTCCTCGGCATCCTGGATGCCATTTCCATTTCCATCACACCATACATAGTTCCCGATTTCTCCTCCTATAAACTCAGAAGAAAACTCCAAATCACCCAGACCATTAGCTTTACCCTGAATGTATTGATCCACAAAAAGATAGGCCCTTTCCTTTTCACCGGTGGTGGTGTTATAAAATTGTATACCCTGGGTATACACGCCGTCGTTTTCGAATTGCGGATTTCCAGTAACTTTAATAGGGTTAAACACGGTATTCACCACAGTCTCCGTGCCTCTCAGAATGGCATTGCCTCCGGTTGAAATCTCACCATGGTGGGATACATTGGATTCAAAATGATCCTGGTAGAAGAACTCTCCGTCAAAACTGGGTCCGTCGTCATTCCGGAAAAATTGACCATCGTCAAAATTATCTGTTTCCAGGCTTATTTGACCATTGTCATTAAACACCCGTAGAATATCGCCCGCACCGTAGGAGACAATCAGCGTTTGATCGGTCAAATCAGCGGGGTAATTCAGATATCCGGTTTGGTGCCCCCAGCGATCCAATAGACCAATCGTCATCCCACCATCAGAAGTGAAGTTGATGTCAGAAATGATTGGTTGGGCATAAGACACCAACAAAGCATTATCGGAATTTAATTGTTCCTGCTTGGTCAGAATAACGGCTGATGACCAGTCACTGATCCAGGCCTGCCATTCGGCTGACCGAAGTGGTTGAGGCTGAGCTAGATGGGCATTGGAGGCTCTTTCCCTTGGATAGCCCATCGGAAACGCGAGCACTTCGGTAAAACCGGCAGCCATATCATTGGGATCAAATCTCAGAACGAAACCAAACAGGTGGTCTCTTGACTTAGAGACGGAACCGTCTGCTACGACTCCCAGATAACCATAGCCTCCATGAAAATTTAAACCCCATGGCCTTAGTACTCCGGATTCATTAATACTTTGACCGGCAACTTCGATCCCACTCAGTAAAGCGGCACCCTGTACTCCCGTAAAATTGAGGTTTAATTCCCCATCAGTCACTTCAATATCAAAGGTGTGCGTGATAGCTCTTCTACTACCACCGGCTTCTGCAACGATATCATAAGATGATCTGATCAGCTGGCCCTCTGCGCTAAAATTAAACAATCGCTCAGCTACACCAATGTTATTTGGTTCTGCAAAATGCAGCCTCACGGTATAGGTTTCTGCGGTTGGAACCTGCAATTGGTAGCTGAAATTATTTCCGGTTCTGTATGTCGTGTAAAGTGGTGCTTGCGATGTATTGTTGGCCGGATTCATCAGATTATTAAAAATCACAGGAGAATAACCACCGGTGCCTCCCGAACTGTATTTGTTCTTATCCCAGGCTACCTGATTTTGATCGGTAAAAGGCTCAGCCCCTGTATTGTTCAAATTACCGCCTACATTAATACACATTGCATAGCGGTAGTTGAGATTGGGTAACCCGGTCATAGAGGATAAGGGATAATGTCGAATTGTCTGGGTACCTGGTACTATATTCTCGTCTCCCACATCCATTGCAATCAATGACCGCTGATTTAGATTAACCATCCACAAGGTCTGCTCATCTTCCTCCACGTCAATGTCTCCAAATGCTGTGGTACCCACCTTAGCAAAAGCGTCAAAATCAAAGGAACCCGTTTCAGGGGCAGTGGTCAAAGCGTAGGGCATCGTCGCGTCGATTTCACCATCAACCGATTCCCGCATAATGGTACCCAGGTTAATGGTGGGTCCTACCGATGGGACTACACCTTGTAAATTGAAACCACTAACAACCGGTGTTCCGGAAGAATAGTCAATCATATATAATCCACCGGTACCTTCCGGACCTAAACCCACATGTCTTTTCAGTACGGCAGCGGCAAATGCTCTTTCATGCAGATTCTGATAGGCAACTCCCCAGGTAGATCCAATCTCCCCTATAGTAGCATCGATCTGTGGATCGGCTGCCGAACCTCCTTTCGATGCAGCCACTCCATCAACATCATAGGGAAATGATACAAAGGCCGGTGTCGTCTTTCCTTCAGCCGGTCCGCCATCATAACAAGGGATCATGATTCGGGTGGAATTCACATCTACGTTAGGTCCTGTGCTAACGGGCACCAGGATTGTCTCACCATCTTCCACAAAAAATACCGTTGTGGGACCGGCGACCCCTTGCTTCAGAGTCTGATCGTAACCAGTTACATGAACTCTCAATCTGCTCGAAATCAGTTCGGAAGGTAAAAGGAAGGTTCCATTTCCATCATCGAGAAACAACAGTTCATTGCCATTGGCATCTGTAGCGGATACTGACAATCCGGTGATCAGGCCTTCGCCGCTATCCTGAATTCCATTATTGTTCTGGTCGTGAAACGTCTTTACCGTGACTTGTCCTGAAAGCCCCAATGGTATCCATAGGATAAACAAGAGCGCAAAGCAATGGACCTTGCGAAAGGCAATTATCTTCATGGTGGTGCAGTTTTTGGTTCTTAGTTGACTACAATTTGTTGGAATACAGTCAATTAAATGTAATAATTATTCTTATTTGTCTCTTTTTAATATGTTCAATCGATACAAAAGTACCTAGAAAATTTGACTTTTTATTGAAAATGATTAAGCAACCAAGCCAGTTGTCAGATTTTAGGTATACTATGGATCACAATTGATTCAAATCTAGGACGAATATACATATGTATATCACATATATGAATATTATTTCAAAAATCTCATGTGATTACTCTAAAGGCACCTCTATTAACCCCGTTCATGGTAAAAACAATTTTCTTCGAAAATCTATTCAATAATATGCTGCGCCATACTTCGTTGATCGCCTGCCCGGCAAGCCTTGGCAGACTGGTCAGTCAGATAGCTAAGGCTATCTTCCTTCCTCCAGCCTTGTATAGTGTTGCGATTCGCAAATAAGTATAGCATCTAACTTGTTCTTTTGCACCAAATACTTCATCACCAGAGACCTTACATAGCTTCGGCTATGTGCGGTTCTGCTTCTACTGACGCTTCGCTCAGCATCCCAGATTTGTCTTGGCAAAAAATAACTGCGTTTTATACTAAACTTATTTACAATTCACAA
>JBGTCB010000163.1:0-4658 GCA_041748995.1 Saprospiraceae bacterium
GAAGATACCTTCGAGGTCTATCATGGTAGAAAGATAATGATCATTTGTATAATTTTTTTAAAGATGAAACAGATTCTACCTCCGAAAGACTCGAAGGTGTTTTATTACTTCCAACTTTTTTTTACTTACCAACTACCCTACCAGCAATTCGCTAACTTTTATTTCGACCCTCGCATGAAATGGTTAGACATCAAACAATACTTATTCAATTATTCATAGACATCGGTAATTTCATTGGGACAGGTCCCTTTCGATCTACTTTACACCTGGATCTTCTTTTTTGTGCCAGGTCTCGACTTCATCCCAGGTTGTAAAATACCGGGAAAGAGGTTGATCAGACCAGTTTTCTCTTATGAAGCAATAGGCCTGCCAGGAACTATAAGGCCATTCGGCCAGATCACCGGTGAATCGATGATTGACGGGATTCCGGTGAATATACCGGATTAATCTTCGGGCATAATCCGGATCGTCAACCGGCTTACGTCGAAAATTGGGTGCAAAAAGGCTGCCGTAGCGGCGGTAACGTTTATTAATAGCTTTTGTGTATCCGTTAAAAAGGTTAGAGAATTGCTGGATGATAAAATTAGTTAGTATTTCGTAGATACCTTCGAGGTCTATCGTGGTAGAAAGATTATCATCCTTTAATATCATTTTTAAGGATGAAACAGATTCTACCTCCGAAAGACCTCGAAGGTGTTTTATTACTTCCAACTTTTTTCTACTTACCAACTCGTCTACCAGCAATTCTCTAACTTTTATTTCGACCATCGCATGAAAGTGGTAAGGCATCAGACAATAGGCGATTGTATGACAGACCGGATCGATATATTTTTTCCACTTTCCGAGAAAATAATGATAATTAGCTTCTTCACGGAACAAATCATCGCCACCGTTTGCGTGGTTGTAGATATGGTAGGTGCGGGAGGGCTGCATGAAGGAATGATAATATGATAACTTATTCAATATTCATAGACATTGATATTAATAAAAGCTCTGATTTAAAGATATTTATTTTTATGGATTCTGGATAGTTTATTGGGATTGATTTAATTAGGGCACCTCTACATGTATTAAAATTACTTAATATAATAATTACATTAAATTACGAAAGAAAGCGAAAGTTAACCAAAAAGAGAAATAATATTTTTCGGTGATGAGTGCACGGTATGTCGTCTTTTCTTCCAACGCACCCCGGCCCATTTACCTGTGGGTGGGAATTGCAAGTGTATTATTTCTTAGGGGGCTTCGTGAGAAGACCTTCAACTGATAAATCCTCGTCGAGATCTTCCCAATGGATGCCTATTCCTTTTCCAATGAACCTCCAATTATTCCTTTGCTTTTCAGTTGCTTTGGAAAGGCGTACGAACCACTTCAATGGGACAGCAATTTCACGATCATCAGATAAAAGAACGCAGATCTCATCGGTGAACCAAAGCTTTACAGCGCTCACGGTATCCGATTCAGTCCTTAAAGTACTCATCCCACTCCTTTATTAAAAATTCTTGAGGTAAATAATATAATTATCCTCCTGATCTGTTTTCGCTCTGCCGGATTAAAGTCAAAGATATAGACCTCTTCAATAACATCCAACCAGCACATTGTGGGCGAGGATCAATCGTCATCTTTTCTAAAACCGATTCGTTTCCTGGATTCTTGTTTTTGTTTGATTTCTTTCTCTTCCATTAATTTTTTCAAGTATTCGAATAGTACGACGATCTGGTTATCATGACTGGATACCGTTAGCTCAATTTGTTCAAATTTTAGGAGTAAATCCTTATGGGTAAGTAACATCTCCTTCATTTTTGTAAAAATCCTCATGATTTGGATGTTCATCTTAATTGCTTGCTTACTATTTAGTACGCTTGATAACATCAATACACCATGTTCGGTAAAGACGAAGGGAGGCCTTCTTAAACCCATGATATCACGATTGGATGTCGCAAATTGCGACCTCCAGTTTTCAAGTTCTTCTTTAGTCATTTCAAACATAAAGTCCTCCGGAAAGCGATCTATATTTCTTCTTACTTGTTCCTTAAGTCTTTTTGTCTCTACGCCATATAACTCGGCGAGATCCCGGTCTATCATTACTTTTTGATCTCTTATTACATAGATCTTGCTCATTAGTACCTCGTCGGGTATGGTCGGTTCTTTCTTTTGTGACACGGCCTTTATCTTAAAATTTTTTGCATTTAGATGATTCTTGCTCTACTGGTAGCGAGATCTAATTTACTATTTCAATGGAAGATAATTCTTTAGCCCATCTTCCAGGTCTTCTAAGTTAAATTAATAGGTACCCCTCGGTACTTATTACATATTTATGACCAGCCATAAATTGTAGGATTCGTATGTCGTATTTTCAACCAATGATTGATGACAGTAGTACGAATCACCTGGCCGGAAGTGATCTTCCATTGGTCTTTTTGCGAACTTTAAACATGAGATGCAGCCTGGTCCTTATGTTCACAGATCCATCCTCACCAATAATAAGACTGCTCTTATTTTAGGATCTGGATTCTTTTATCTTGCAGACTTAATTAATCAATGTACTAATGAGGAAGCTTATTCTATCCCATCTATTGCTGATTTCAATTTACGGCCAGGCCCAGCTACCGGCTGAAAAGCTGGCGGTCATTTCATCCGTCGATTCACATCAGGAGAAGTTAATTGAATTAAGCGATCAGATCTGGGCTTTTGCCGAGACCGCGCTGAAGGAACATCAGTCCTCGAAAGTGTTAGCCGATTATGCGGAAAGTCAGGGCTTTGTTGTCACGCGCGGTGTAGCCGGTATGCCCACTGCTTTTATTGCCAGCTACGGCTCGGGCAAGCCGGTTATTGGTATTCTGGGTGAATATGATGCCCTGCCTGGGATCTCCCAAAAAGCCCTGCCGGTCAAAGAACCGCTGGAGCCGGGAGCTGCCGGTCATGGTTGTGGCCATAACCTCTTTGGTGCAGGCAGCCTGGGCGCCGCTATTGCCGTCAAGGAACTCATGGAAAGCGGACAGCTGCAGGGTACGATTCGCTTTTATGGTACTCCCGCAGAAGAAGCAGTGGGTGGCAAGATTTATATGGCCCGAGATGGTTTTTTTGCAGATCTGGATGCCTGCATCGATTGGCATCCGGATGCCCGGACGACAGCGAATACTCAGAGTTCGCAGGCGCTGATTGACCTTAGTATTGAGTTTTTTGGTAAAGCAGCTCATGCTGCCTATGATCCATGGAATGGACGCAGTGCACTGGACGCAGTCGAGGCTTTTGTGTTAGGGGTCAATTCTTACCGGGAGCATATCCGGCCCACTTCACGCCTGCATTATGTGATCCAGGCGGGTGGTGATGTACCCAATGTTGTACCGGAATATGCTAAGGTCTGGATCTGGGCAAGAGATTCGAAAAGATCGGTTGTTCATGAATTGCAGCAGCGCATTCGAACTATTGCTGCGGGAGCTGCACTTATGTCCGAAGTAGATTATAAGGTTAGTCTCAATGCCGGAGATCATGAGCTTCTGGTGAATCGAACCGGCGCTTATGTATTGCATCATAATCTTATGCAATTAGGTCCGATTTCATATACCGAAGAAGAGATTGAGTTTGCCCGAAGGATTCAAATGGCCACTGAAAAGGAATTGTTGGGTGTGGACGGGAGTGTTCATCCTTTTGAGGACACTAAAGCCGATCCCGAGGGAGGCTCAACGGATGTGGGAGATGTTAGCTGGAATGTTCCTCAGATTAGCCTGGTTGTCACTACTGCACCTGTGTCGGTACACCCTGGCATTCCTGGCCGGTTGTAGCCTGTGGAGGAATGTCCATTGGGCACAAGGGTATGCTTTATGCCGCTAAAGCTATGGCAATGACCATGGTTGACCTTTATCAGAATGAACAGATTCTCAAAGATATGCGGTCAGAATTTATGACAAAAAAGGGTTCATATGTCTACCGGGCAATGATTCCGGATGGACCACCTCCTGTACCGAAGGAGTAATACCGTTTGATTTCCTTATCGTTTCAAATTGACTGTCCGGGCCATCCGGGCTTTGTTAACCAATTTGATAAAAAAACGTATATTCGCCTCGTCATTCCATATCTCTCCATTGTGTTTATCCTGCTTCAAATGTAATTAGAGCATTTAGGGAACACATTTTGACATGAAATTTTGCAAGTACACTTATATCCCAACCAATTCCATTGAATTTAATGGCTTCAGGTCGATTTGCGATGGAATAAGTGGATTAGCGGATTAAAAAACTATTTGTCCATCAATCACATAATATCTAAAAATGAAAAATGCAGTAGTCTGTGGCGGCGGCGGTTTTATAGGTTCGCACCTTTGTCGACGGTTAAAAAATGAGGGTTACTGGGTTCGGGCTGTCGATTTGAAATACCCTGAATTCTCCGACAATGCGGCGGATGATTTTGTAATCGGAGACCTGAGGGACCCGGAAGTTTGTAGCCAACTTATGGATCGCACGTTTGATGAAATCTACCAGCTGGCAGCGGATATGGGTGGAGCCGGTTTTATTTTTACCGGTGAAAATGATGCCGACATCTTGCACAATTCTGCACTTGTCAATATCAATATGCTGAATGCCGCCAAAGAAAGTAAAGCGAAGAAGATCTTTTATTCTTCCTCCGCTTGTATTTATCCCGAATTCAACCAATTAGAT
>JBGTCB010000164.1:0-7440 GCA_041748995.1 Saprospiraceae bacterium
TGCCAAATCAGATTCTGGAAAAAGCCGCCATCAAAGGTCTGAGATTTTATGCAAACGTGAGGAATGTAGGTGTGTGGGCACCGAACTGGGACCTTTATGATCCTGAACCCAGAGCCAGTGAAGGTGATGGAAGCGCAAGTCTGGTGCCGACACCCAGATACTATACCCTGGGTTTAAATTTGACTTTATAAATTATTCGATTTAAAATTGATCTCTTATGAAAATCAATAAGCTTAAAATATACAATTTCCTACTGATTGGGGTAATGATAGTTCTCACCTCCACCAGTTGTAAAAAGGAATTTCTTGAACCGGAGGAGTTATCGTTTTTTACCCCGGGCAATGCTCTGAATACTGCTGATGGTATGAGGGCATTGTTGTCCCAGGCTATGGTAAATCTCCGTTCGGAATGGTACGGAGATGGTGCACCGATCATCACAGAAAATATTTTTTCGGAGGTTGCTGTAGAAGGCACTACTGACAAGTCTGGTCCGGCTCAGGATCTAAATCTTCTGATTTTACCAGACGCCGATCTGAATAGTGCTAATACCAATCGTATTGGTTGGTATTGGAATCAGTGGTATGAAGGCGTTAAATTCGCCAATACCGTGATTTCCCGGATTGATGATGCCACCTATAGCTCGGATGCCGAAAGAAATGAAATTTTGGGCACAGCTTATTTTCATCGTGCATATCGATACTATAGATTGACACAACAGTTTGGTGATGTACCGGCATTGACTCAGGAAATCAGTAGCCCGAAGCTGGATTTCGTTTCAACCTCCCGAATGGCGATTCTAATAAAAATCAAATCAGATCTGGAGCAGGCAGAACAATGGTTACCCGAGGACGCAGATCGGGGCGAGGTGAGTAAAGGGGCTGTACTTCATCTGCTTACCAAGGTAAACCTTGCACTCACACTTTTTGACGACGCGATTGTTTCAGCCGGTAAACTAATTAATGGGGGTAAATATGCTCTCATGACCAATCGGTTTGGCTCAGAAGCCGGTGATCCCAACCGGAATGTAACCTGGGATCTGCACCGGCCGGAGAATAAGAGTATAAGTGAAAACAGGGAAGCTATCCTGAATGTAGTTTCCCGGCTGGGCTTTGAGGGCAGAGGTACAGTAACCAGTGCTATGCGTCAGGCGGTTCCCCTGTGGTGGCGCTTTATCAATACACCTGATGGTGCTAACGGTATGTCAGACAGCCCGGATGCAGAATTTCCTCATGTTGCCACTTTTGGAAGAGGTATCGGTCGTAACCGGGGGGTACCCTATAGCACGAAAGATATCTGGACCGACCCGAACGATGAGCGGCATACCTATCCCAATTGGATCCGTATGGAGGATATCACGTACAATGCACCCAGTTTAAAGGCCGCAGGTAATCCCTTTTATGGTCAGCCTTTGCAACTTTTTACGGATAACGGTACCATCCTCTGTTCGGATACTATCCGCAACTGGTACGACTGGCCTCAATATAAGTTGTTTATTCCAGACCCTGAAAATGCCCGACCCCAGGGAGGTTATTCAGATTGGTACGTTTTCAGATTGGCAGAGACGTACTTACTGAGAGCAGAAGCGTTCGTTTGGAAAGGCGATCTTGCCAGCGCTGCAGAAGATGTCAACCAGGTAAGAAGAAGGGCTAATGCTGCTGATCTTTTACCGTCAGACATGAATATTGGTACCATTTTAGATGAACGGGCCCGGGAACTATATTATGAGGAACCACGTAATACCGAGTTGACTCGCATGGCTTTCATTTTTGCACAGACGGGCAGACCGGCTTACGATGGAAAAACGTATAGTTTGAACAATTTTCATGAAAACAATTTCTGGTATGACCGTATTATCGAAACTACACATTTCTATAACAAAGGTGTAAGGACGATTCATGGTGATGAATACACTATGAGTCCATACCATTCTTTATATCCCATTCCCGCCTCGGCGATTAATGCCAATACCCAAGGTAGGATCAATCAAAACCTGGGTTATCCCGGGGCAGAAAATAATCTTCCCCCATTAACTACGGTTGAATAATTTAGCGCTATGGAGTGGTGTTTTTGTTTCAATCACACCACTCCATTTTGAATTTGTTAAAATCTCATTAATGGACTATTTTCTAAAGTTGATTTCCATTGCATGCATTCTTCTGTCCATTCAGGCAGAATGTCTGATTGCCCAGGTCACTGCGGTAAAGAGAGGCTCACATATTGATATTACAATCAATGGCCGCTTTTTTACGAGTTATATTTCTTCAGCAGATGAAAAATATCCGTTTTTCTATCCGGTCAACGGACCTTCAGGAGCTTCTGTTACATCAATGCGAAACGGTACATACCCCCATCATAGTTCTTTGTTCTTTGGTTGTGACAAAGTTAATGGTGGTAATTACTGGCAGGAAGAGATAGACCGTGGTCAAATTCTGGCTATCCAAACTCATATCCGCCAGAGTGGGACAGATGTTGTGATTATTGAACAGGAATGTATTTGGCACAGACCGGATGCCCGGGCCCCAATTAAGGATTATCGCACCATCACGATTTCAGCGCCTGAGGACAATATATATCAATTGGACTTTGACGTCTCTTTAGAAATGTTGATGGATGTGGAAATCGAGAAAACCAATCACAGCCTTTTTAGTGCCAGAGTTGATCCGGATCTTGCCGTGACTAATGGCGGCACCATGATAAATGCAGAAGGTGAGCACTCAGAGGAAAAGACCTTTGGTCAGCGATCACCCTGGATGAATCTCTCTGGTAAGCGGGGTGATTTTGTCGAGGGAATCGCCATAATGCAACATCCTGATAATCGTTGGTATCCCGCACCTTGGTTTACCCGGGACTATGGTTTTATTTCACCTACGCCTATGTATTGGCCGGAAGATGAAAAAGGAATTAAGCTGCAAAAAGGTGAAATGCTCTCTTTAAAGTATCGGGTCATTGTGCATCGGGGAGACGTCGGGGAAGCAGATATTGCACGACACTTTGAAAATTATATAGGCGGATAGTCTTCAAGGATAAAGTTTATATCTTGGCTGAATGCAATTGGCAGATCAGGAAGATAAAAATCTCGCAGATAAAAACTGGTGGTCTTTTAACCGGTTTCTGGCAGTCGTAGTTTTACTCATGATTCTGACTGGAGGTATTGCTCTCTGGGATACCTGGGCAGGAGATCTGGTTGAAAGTACCGGACCAGGAGAGACAAGACAAATTGAGCTACCCGATCAGATACGGGTAAGGTTAGACCCAGATTCCCGTATCAAATTTCAAAAAGGATCTACCTATAAAATTGTGTTGGACGGATCTGCCTTGTTTCAAATCGGTGGAGATTTTCCAACCAGACAGGTTACGGTAGAAACAAATGACATGATAGTCAAAACCAAATACGCTGATTTCCGGATTCAAGGTACCGATAGTCTCAATATGATTAAAGTGGAACATGGGATGGTGCAAGTTATTTCTAAAACCGAAGAAAATAAAATGTTTGATCTTCCAGAGGGGGAGGAGTTTTCAACTGGGATTAAATGAAATTTTTCATCTCGATTTTAAATGAACGGTACCAGAGGTACGTTTTAATCGTTACCTGAAGAGATTCACTCAAATATATGACGGAGACTAGTTCGGCACAATTTTGGGAGATTCATTGTTAGATAATTGACCTCAATTCATTAACAATCAGATTCATGAGATATTTAGCAGGTAGTCTGCTATCGGGAATTTTTCTGTGTGTATATCCCCTTTCCGCCCAGAATGTGTTTCTGACGGCTGCGCTCAAATCAGATTTTTTTAGCACTGACCTACTTGAGCATACAGGTGATTCTTTATCCTCATCTTTTGACTGGGAATTTATCGACTGGGATCGTGACCATTTCAATCCATACCGGGAGCAAGATTTAAAGACCCCTTTCTATTTATCATTTGATGATGAAGAATATGCGTCTCCGGTTGGGTCGAAAGTAGTGGTTACTTCGAGATATGGTTGGCGTAATGGTCACCTACATCGGGGTATCGACCTTGCTTTGGTAACTGGCGCTGATGTCTTTGCGATACTGGATGGGAAAGTCCGGTATGTGCGATCACATGCCGGACATGGTAAAACAGTCGTTATCCGGCATGAGAATGGCCTGGAGACAATCTATGCTCACCTATCAAAACAACTGGTTGAAGAAAACCAGATGGTGAAAAGGGGACAAGTCATAGGCAAAGGAGGCAAGACAGGTAATGCCCGTGGCAGTCACCTGCATCTGGAGGTGCGACATGAGGGTGTTACAATCAATCCGGAATATTTCTTTGATTTTAGTGATAATAGCCAAATCAAGGCAAGATTTTCATGGATTACAGAACACGTAACCAATCCAAGACTGTTTTCGTCTACCAAAAAAATATCAATGATCGTTTCCCAGGAGTTAACGTCAGTGAAGGAGGAGCCAAAAAAGGAAGTGAAACCTGAAATAAAGCTGGTGAAATCAGAGCTGCTGCCGGTTGACCCGGTTCCCAGTGATCATCCGGTCAGCCAGAAAGATTTCTATGAGATCCAATACGGAGACACTCTCTATAGTCTGGCCCGTAAACACAACCTCACCGTGGAGGATATCTGCCGCATAAACGGAATTAGAGATAGTTTCAAAATTAAGGTTGGCCAGAAGATTATTCTCGATTTCTGAGTTGTTTCACTGCTACAGCTAATTTATAGTTCCTATAACCATATGCACTAAATTTGTTGTCCGGACTTTGCTATGTTTAAATGATGGAACTGAAGGATCTCCTCCCATATCAACTCGCTTTCGAAGATTATCTTGAGCAAGAGAATCTTTCCGGATTTATGCCCGCGACATTATTTTCTCCTGTCAGCTACATACTTTCACTGGCGGGAAAGAGGATACGGCCTTTACTTACTCTTCTTTCAGGTCAACTCTTTAATGATTCTTACACCAGAGTTTTACCTCAGGCACTGGCGGTCGAAATATTTCACAACTTCACTCTAATGCATGATGACATTATGGACCAGGCTCCCACTCGACGGGGTCAGGCCAGTACTCATAAAAAATATGGAGTTAATGCGGCTATCCTGTCAGGTGATGCCATGTTGATCATGTCTTATCAATACTTGATGAGAGGTTTGTCTGAAAAACAGGTCATTATGGCTTTAGCACTTTTTTCAGAAGTTGCCCTGGACATTTGCAAAGGTCAGCAACTGGATATGGATTTTGAGCAAAATCAGATTGTTGAAATAGACGATTACCTGGATATGATCAGGAAGAAAACAGCAGTCTTGATAGGCCTTTCCATGTCACTCGGAGCAATAGTCCATGAAGCAGATCAGGAATCAGTTAATGCATTACAAATTTGTGGAGAGGCAGCGGGCATGGCTTTTCAGATACAGGATGATTACCTTGATGCATTTGGTGACAGCAAGTTGACCGGCAAGCAACGAGGTGGTGATATCATTCAAAACAAGAAAACGTACCTCTGGTTGAAGGCCTGGCACCTGGGTGGAGAAAGGATCCAAAGGGAACTAATGGGTTTGTATTCCCAGCATCCGGATGATCCTGCGGATAAAGTGAGGCGGGTCATTGATATTTATCGCGGCCTGGAAGTGGAAAGCCATTGTAGAAATTTACAAATTCATTATACAAACCAGGCCATCGATGCCTTAAATCAGGTGCAATCTTCTGACGAGTCAAGACAGCGGATCTTTGATATGATGGTATTGTTACTTGGAAGGAATCACTAGTACATTATGCACGGGAGTGTTTCAGAAAGATTGTTCGTTCATTCTGGTACTTTGCGATATCCAGCGCTGCAATATCACCACAGCTTTGGCTATGCCTGCGCTTTGCGCCTTTCCTATCATAAAAATGAGCTCAGAATTATGCAGCATCCTCCACGGGCAAGTGCATCGTTTCTGAAGTAAATGATATTATGGACGAGATTGTTTTTTGTCAGGTCGAAGAAGCGAAACTGCGCATAGCCTTAGCTATCTAATGATTTCGATGATGAAGAGATGACGAAAAAGAAACCGTCCTTAGCATCAGGTATTTCGGAAATGATGCACTAGTGTCCTAGTTGATGTCACACCAGGTATGCAGATTGCCACGAATCAATGGTTCAGTTATAATGAAAAAGACCACAAATTTCAAGACAAGAAACCACTGCCTTATTTCTTTTACTTCTGAATACTCATCAGATATGCCACCAATTCACCCTTTCTGCCCCGGATATCGTCACTGGTCATTCCCAGAGAGTCGTAAACCTCTCCCCAAACAGGCATTTCACGGGAGCCATGTGCCTTGACCCATTGCCTGCCATCAATGATCTGAGCAATCTGTATAATAGGAAAATCTTTTGCTCTCCGGCGTTCCATAATAAGGCTAAGATCCGGTGCTTTCTTTTCCAAATCGGTATTGGTGGGAGGTACCCTATAGCTTCCATGGCATGAAACGCACTGCTCTGCAAAAATCGCTTTACCTCGTAATGCCTGGGCATCGCGGGTACCTTCCCTTGGTGCTTGGTCACAGCTCCAGATTATGAAACTGACAGCAGACAAACAGAAGAAAACGACCATCAATTTGGTTGGTGGAGATATGTAATTTGCCATAATTAAGTTGATTTTTTAATGATTAATGCCATCTCAATTTATTACATCTAATCACTATTTGGGATGATTGTGGTCAGCCCTGGCACTGATTGTAGACCAATGCCGGATGGTATATTTCATAATACGATGCATCATAGTAGGGTTCAGGTTCCGCTGCATCTATTAGATTAACCAGGCACCTCCAAATGTGGATGCTGATTTCTGAGCCTCATATTCAGTGAAACTATTGGCTTAGGATTTTGGCTTTAGTATGATTTTGCCATTCCACCAGTCCTTTTCTATGATCGCGTCATTTTTAATATAAAAATTGAGAGCCCTGACATTCCAGTCGAGTACTTGCCATTTGATTAGTGTACAGTCCAATTGACGGGCTCGGGCTATGCAGGCATCAAAAAGTTGTTGGCCAATCCCATGTTGTCTGTAGGATTCCTTTACAACAAAATCCTCCAGATATAGCATGCGGCCCTTCCAGGTTGACCAGGCAAGGTAAAATATGCAAATCCCAATCACCTTTTGATCGGATTCAGCCACTATTGCCTCAAAAGTATTTTCATTAAAACCCTTTTGATAGTCCCGTATGTCTACCCAAACTTCTTCCGGAGCATTTTCATATCGGGCAAGCTCATAAACCAGAGCTAAAATCGCTTCCAAATCATCAATGGTAGCTTTACGTATGATCATGTCATGGAGATCTACTTATCTATAGGAATATCACCCTCTAAAGTACAGGTAATGTTCCGTCAAAATTAATGAATGAGGGTTTGTAATCCACAAAATTAAATCTATCTTTGCCCTCGCTTTTGACGAAAGGGGTCATTTCTATCAGTTATTTGATC
>JBGTCB010000165.1:0-3447 GCA_041748995.1 Saprospiraceae bacterium
TCAATAGCTGAGGTATAATGCATATTTTGATTTCTTATTTCGTCCTCCAACCTCGTGAAAAGGTCAGTATGTGTCTCCATGACACATGCCAGGACTAAACGCCGGGCACTCTCTAAAAACCAAAAAACCTGGCGATTATTCTTCTTTTCAATGAGATCGAGCTGACTGATCTGTCGCATAATGACTTGCCAAAGATGTTCGAATCCCTTATGCTCTATAGAGGATACCAACGGAATCTCCCGGTTTTTATCCGGTCTGGCAAGTTGAAAAGCCGCCTTTGTCCTTTCTGCTTCAAAAATGAGATCAGAATCCCATTTGTTAACAACTAACAGATCCGCTTGTTCTGCAATGCCCTTTTTCAATCCCTGCAGATCATCTCCCGAGCCAGGTTGGATCAGCAAAATGAAAAAATCAGCCAGGTGTTGGGCGGTTACCTCTGACTGACCGACCCCCACCGTTTCGATTAAAATGATATCGTAACCGGCAGCTTCACAGAGAAGGGATGCTTCGTAGGTTGCTCCTGCAACTCCTCCCAACAATCCACCAGTAGGTGATGGCCGGACAAAAGCATCCGGACTACGTCCGAGCTCAATCATCCGGGTTTTGTCACCGAGAATACTCCCTCCTGAAAGGCCACTGGATGGATCGATAGCCAAAACTGCGACCTTATGATGCAGGCGGATCAAAAAGGAACCCAGGGAATCAATAAAAGTGCTCTTTCCCACTCCCGGAGCTCCGCTTACTGCCAATCGCCATGCCTGCTGAACAGGTGGAAGATGACTAATCAGTTTTCGAGCTTCTGCCTGATCAGCCGGATTTTTGCTTTCAATCAAAGTAATGGCCTGACCCAATGCAATTCGATTACCAGTCAATAGTTTTTCCAACAGGGTTCTGGTCTTTGCCTCCATAAGGTGTTAAGGAAATTAACTCAAATATATTAGTTATTTCAATAATTTGTAAATGACTATGCATCATTTTTTTAGATAAAAAATAAATTAACATTTATGTGTCTCTAAATCTTACGAAGTTAATTATTTTTTAAGGTGATGTTTTGATGATGATCTGTATAGATAGTCAGAGAAACATCACTTACCTTAATCCCCGATTCATCTTGATTCTTTCCATAAAAGGGTGATGAGCTACCACAGAACAGAGAATCACTCCCTGTTGAAAAGGATGTATAGAGGGCATGGACCGGAAGCAAATTGATTATTTAAAAAGATAATTACTTTGGCGCTCTTCCAGGGTCCATCCCTCTTACTTTATCCCATACCCTGGTAGCAATGGCCGCAGTCAGATTTTCTATGAGGAAGCTACCAGCCAGCGGATCGATACGATGATTAAGATGTGACTCATGTTTCAAGATATGGTGGATATTTCTTGACAATCTTCTGGTTTCGTTAAGATGCTCCGAAGGAGATGGATAGTCAAAATACAGAGCATCTGCACCGGCAATGGCGGCTGACATGGCCATAGTGGTTGTGGCAATAAGATTTGTGTACGGGTCCATTTCCTCACTCAACGGAATTCTTGCATATATACAAGGACAGTTCTTCATATCAAGATTGTAAGCCTGCCATAGATTTAACAACAGTATTTTCAATGCCCGTATTTTGGCAATTTGTGTTTGATAGTGAGAATCAAGGGGGAGATAAATCCTCCATCCTGCCAGGGGAGGTGTTGTCGTCTTCAAGAACCTCCTTATCTGGGACAGTATGTCGGTTAATTGTTGGGTAGGTGTGAGCCCAACAGAGGTGATTGCATAATGCCATCCTGCATTCACCTTCCATTGCCTGAGTTCGGCGATTGATTTTTCATCCAGCGGGGAGATCATAAGAAAATCTCCGGGCCGGAGGTTCTGTCCGGCAACTTGTTCGGGATCAATGAGAGCAGCCGGTAGCTGAAAGCAGAAATCAATCCTTGCTGCCATGGGTTCCTTCAACCAGTAGTTTAGATCCCGGACCTCATCGATTGATAGCATGACCTCATCAATCCCGAAACCAACCAAATCTGTATCAGATTCTTTCAAAGTTATTGAGTCCCATTTTTCTACGATCTTCCAATTGCCAGTAGAGTTCCATTGGATGGGTTCAAACAATGGAGATGACGGGGGATACGCATTGATAGTAATGCCCTCTTCCACCAGCCAGTTAAGATCTTCCGGGCTTTTCGTAGAACCTAGTTCCTTTCGTATCTGATCAAGCCAGCTCGCGAGATCCGGAATATCAAATCCGGCTGCGATATCAGAGACTGTCCGTGTATATTTCATAAAAAATTACCACTGTTCCTAAAACTCGGAGAGGCTGTAATTTACAAGGTTTTCCTGAGCCCTTTCAAGGACTAATGCCGGAGTAAGAGGTCAGCTGGGGAGGGTGGGAAGTACCGAGCTAGCGCTGAGATTTACCCGATCATTTTTTTTCTAAAAAGATCTCAACCGTTCTCATCTTCTGACTTGTTGATCCTCAGTTAGTTAGGACCCTTGGCGTCCAGCGTCTCCCAATCGCAGAAACGATGATTTACGCCTTTAACATCAATCTGAGTATTTCAACAACCTCCTGGAAAAAATTAAGAATTATGAAATTGATGATATAAACAAAATTGTGACAAAAGCGTTATATTTGCAACTTAGATTAAATCTAAATAAAATTAGTAACATATGGCTCAGCGATTGATTTATCTGGATAACAATGCAACAACTCCTGTTGATCCACGGGTAGTCGATACCATGGTTCCATATTTTTACGAAAAACATGGAAATGCAGCCAGTCGCAGTCACCCTTTTGGTTGGGAAGCAGAAGAGGCAGTAGACTATGCCAGAGAACAAGTCGCAAGTTTGATAGACGTTGATCCTAAGGAGGTAATCTTTACCAGTGGAGCCACCGAATCGGATAATCTCGCTTTAAAAGGGGTCTTTGAGATGTATAGTCGGAAGGGGAATCACATCATTACCGTTAAGACTGAACACAAGGCTATTCTTGATTCGTGTCAGCGACTGGAGAAAGAGGGTGCAGAAGTCACTTATCTCTCGGTGGGAGCCAATGGACGGATTGATCTGCAAGAGCTTGAATCAGCCATCAAAGATACGACCATTCTTGTTTCGATCATGTGGGCTAACAATGAGACAGGTACCATTCAGCCAATGAAAGAAATTGGAGAGATTTGTGCCAAACACGGTGTTTTATTTATGTCGGATGCCACTCAGGCAGTGGGAAAAATTCCGGTTCATCCCAAAGAGGTGGGCATTCACCTGATGGCATTTACGGCTCATAAAATGTACGGTCCTAAAGGGGTCGGTGCTTTATTTGTCAATAGAAAATCACCACGGGTGAAAGTGACCGCTCAAATGGACGGCGGTGGGCATGAAAGAGGGATGCGTTCGGGAACTCTCAACGTACCTGCTATTGTTGGATTTGGCAAAGCAGCGGAAATCGCTAAAAATGAAATGAC
>JBGTCB010000166.1:0-8095 GCA_041748995.1 Saprospiraceae bacterium
TATAAAGCGGTCCAATTCATGAAATCGCTGCACCGTTCCTTTTCCAAAAGTTGAACTACTACCTACAATAATCGCCCGATTGTAATCCTGTAATGCAGCAGCAATAATTTCGGATGCACTGGCACTGAAATGGTTGACCATAATGATCAAAGGTCCCTGATATTGTACTTCCGGATCCTCATCTTCTAAGACATATGGCTTTCGTTCTCTGGATTTTACTTGTACAATGGGTCCTTTGTCAATAAATAAACCTGTCATATTGACGACTTCTGAAAGTGACCCACCTCCGTTATTTCTCAGGTCAAGAACAATTCCTTTGGCACCTTCCCTTACCAACTGCTTTATTTCAGTTGCAATATCTTCTGCACATCCGGGCTTTCCATCGGCTTCAAAATAGAATTTTGGCAATCTGATATAACCGACCTCAGCTCCCTGATTTTCGGTTCGAATTAACAAAGATTTTGCCCTTCCTTCCTCAAGTATCACCTGGTCCCTTACAATTCCAATGTCCGTCTCCGAACCATCAGTCTTCCTAACCGTTAATGTGACCCTCGTACCCTTTTTACCTCTGATCAAACCAATAACATCATCCTGCCTCCAACCTCGCACATCTTTAGCTTCTTCTCCCTCCTGGGCCACTTTAATGATAAAGTCGTTTGCTTCCAGTTCCTTTTGTTTCCAGGCGGGTCCACCAGGAATGACTTCTGTGACCTTGGTCAGCTCACCTTCAGGCATCAGTCTGGCTCCAATACCCTCATAGCTATTGTTCATATTGAGATCAAAGTTCTCTTTTTCCCTGGGACTGAAATAGTTTGAATGTGGATCATATGCACTGGTGATTGCATTGAGATAATCTTCAAAACGATCCGATCTCCTGAGACTCTTCAAACGTTTAAACCAGTCATCAAAATTTTCTTTAATAGTCTCTTGTGCCTCTTCAATAAGTTGAGATTCGCTTTCACGTTTTTCATCGGCTGATTCGGCAACTTGCAGGCCATGCACTTTGACAATAATTTCATAATGCAATAACTTCCTCCAATATTCTTCCAAACTCTGGTCATCGCTGGCAAATCCACGGTCATCCGCGTTAATTATTAATGAATCTTTGTTAGCGTGCAGACTCAGATCTTCATCAATATACTTTAAATAATAGGTTTCCGCTTTCTGGATTCCCT
Organism: Saprospiraceae bacterium; assembly: GCA_041748995.1. Classification (GTDB taxonomy): domain Bacteria; phylum Bacteroidota; class Bacteroidia; order Chitinophagales; family Saprospiraceae; genus JABDMH01. The sequence goes on from JBGTCB010000166.1 coordinate 1,176, forward strand.
CACTGATCAGTCGTTCTGCAAGATCAAAAAACTCAAAAGTTCCATTGGTAATCTGGTCGTCCAATTGATGATAATAGACAGCTAACTGCTCAATTTCTTTCTGAGTGAGAAATCTTTTGGCCGGATCAAGAGAATTCATGTATGCATCATAAACCTGACCTGAGAGGTCATCATCAAGAGACCTGGGTTCATAATGTACCCTATCCATAAATTTAATAACGGCCTGGAGCGTAAAAAACTCTTTTTTTGTCTGATCTGAGTCAGAAACTTGATGTGACTTAAGAAATAAGCCGATCAGTGCTATCATCAAGATCAATGAACTTCTCAGAACCATACTTCCCATTTGTTTTGTTATTCTCTAAAAGAAATGTAACTAAATATAAGCGTTTTTGCTTGAAAATGTTTCCAGGCAAGTAAGTTTAATCTCCCTTTTAACTAAATAGTAACGTACAACCCGCCGATCACCATATCAGATTGCAAAAAAAATGCCCAGTTTCCAGACTGAGCATCCTTTACAATTTCTTGTGGATCCTTCTTACAGGAAAGGAGCTATCACTAATGCCACAACGGACATCAACTTCAAGAGAATGTTTAACGAAGGGCCAGAAGTATCTTTAAAGGGATCTCCAACGGTATCACCTACCACCGTTGCCTTATGGGCATCTGAGCCTTTTTCGTATCTTTTGCCATCAATTTCAACCCCTTCTTCAAACATTTTCTTGGCATTATCCCATGCACCACCGGCATTTGATTGAAAGATCGCCATCAGGACTCCACAGACAGTTACTCCTGCTAATAAACCACCAAGCATCTCTGGACCCATTTCGCTGCCAAAAAGTCTTGGACCAAATCCAATGAGGACGGGGGTTAGTACTGCCAGCATGCCTGGTAAAACCATCTCCCGAATTGAAGCTTCAGTCGAAATAGCAACACATTTAGCAAATTCTGCCTTTCCATCAGCCGCATCAAAGATGATCTGATCATCCCTATTCCAATCCTTGAATTCTTTACCCTCGTTTCTAGTCATGACTTTTATAGCAGCGCTTAACTCGGGAATATCCCTAAATTGTCTGCGAACCTCCTGGATCATATCCATAGCTGCTCTGCCCACTGCATTCATAGCTAGTGCAGAGAAAAGGAAGGGTAACATACCACCTATAAATAAGCCAGCCAGAACAACGGGCTTTGAAATGTCTATGGCCGGAATTCCCGTTATAGTCATATATGCTGCAAACAAAGCCAAAGCAGTTAGTGCAGCACTTCCAATAGCAAAACCTTTACCAATAGCAGCGGTTGTATTGCCTACTGCGTCAAGTTTATCAGTTCTTTTTCGTACTTCTTTGGGTAGGTCACTCATCTCAGCTATGCCACCTGCATTATCCGAAATAGGACCATAGGCATCAACGGCAAGTTGAATTCCGGTGTTGGAAAGCATACCGACTGCAGCTATAGCAATACCATAAAGACCTGCAAAATAGTGCGCGCCAATGATAGCAATTGACAGGATGATGATAGGAATTGCCGTTGACTGCATGCCTACACCTAATCCAGCAATAATGTTGGTTGCTGATCCAGTTAGAGATTGCTTTACGATCGATCGGACAGGCTTCGTTCCGGTACCTGTATAGTATTCGGTCACCAGGCCGATTCCCAATCCCGACACTAAGCCAAGTATCACTGCCCAAAAAACTCCGGTTCGGGAGATTTCCTTCCCAGCAAACAACCAGGACTCAGGCAACATCCATTGAACGATAAAAAAGGTAGCGATTAACATCAGCCCGGATGAAAGAAATTCTCCGGTATTCAGTGCTTTCTGAGGATTTCCACCTTCAGTAACCCGAACAAAAAAAGTACCGATTATAGAAGTCAGGATTCCAATACCAGCAAGCACCAGAGGTAAAAGGATGGCAGAAAGTCCATTGAATTCATCTGACCAATTCTGACCCTGCACCAAAGCCGCCGTTGATCCGTCTGCACTCATGGCAATGAATGCAGCTCCAAGAATCATTGTACCGATAATTGAACCAACATATGATTCAAACAGGTCAGCTCCCATTCCTGCCACATCACCTACGTTATCTCCCACGTTGTCAGCAATTGTAGCGGGATTAAGGGGGTGGTCTTCCGGAATTCCTGCTTCTACTTTTCCTACCAGGTCAGCACCAACATCAGCTGCCTTAGTGTATATACCGCCTCCAACCCGGGCAAACAGCGCTATGGACGATGCCCCGAACGAAAACCCGGTAAGTACATTGATCACTCTAGAAATATCCCAGTCTAAATTGCTGTAGATCAAGAATAAGAGGCTAAGGCCTAACACTCCAAGACCCACAACTCCGAGTCCCATCACAGAGCCACCTGCAAAAGCAACTTCCAGACCGCGGCCAAGACTCGTTCGCGCAGCCTGGGTAGTACGTACATTTGCTTTCGTGGCAACTTTCATCCCAATATAACCAGCAAGGGCAGAACAAAACGCACCAATAATAAAAGAAACCGCAATCAGAGGATGTGATGCATCGTCTGAGATTCCACTCAACAAAAGTAATACCGCAACTACAGTGACAAAGATCGCCAGAACCTTGTATTCACTTCTCAAAAAGGCCATGGCTCCTTCTGAAATGTTTGCAGCAATACGCACCATTCTTTCCGTCCCTGGATCCTGTCTGGCGACCCATGCCGACCGCCAATAGGTGTATAATAAGGCTATAACACCTAATACGGGAATCACGTAGGTAATATATTGGCCCATAAAGTTGTGAGTTAAGACATTTTGAAAAATTGCACCAACAGGTACCATATTAAAATTCGGTCGGCAAAAGTACAGTTAATTTATTTTTTAGACCAATTTTTGCACCAAATCAAAAACACATTAATCAGCCATCCACCTGATCTTGTCATTCCATGGTGTTCTGTTGGGATGTACATCTCTTTGATCAAAGTAACCTAGGTAAAATAATCCCAAACATTTTTCAGCTGTGTCCAATTCCAGGAATGCTCCAATATCCTGAATGGCGGAGGGAGTACTCCAGTATCCTCCAATTCCCAGGGCCGTCGCTGCCAGCCATAAATTTTGTACGGCGCATGCTACTGCAGCCAATTCTTCCCACTCAGGCACCCGCTCATCATGATCGCGATGCAAACAAATGGCGACCACAGCCCCTGATCGAATAGGATTAGACTGCAGCTTTCTAAGCTTTTTCTCCAAGACGAGATCTTTGGGTGTTTGCGCCAGATAATGCTCACGCAGGAAGTCAGAGAGACGGTGCCTGGCTTTTCCGACCAGAATCACAAATCTCCAGGGCTCTGTAAGTTTATGAGTTGGAGCCCAATTGGCCGCTTCCAGGATGAGCTCAATTTCCTCATTTTTTATCGGTTCATCTATAAACGCTGGGGGAAAAACAGAACGACGATCAGCAATATTTTGCAGTACATATTGCCAACCCTCCTTTCTTCTGTCGTAATTCATATAGATTTTTGGTGTTCTTAATATTATTTTAGTCTTGTCTAAATTATTTGTAATTTACAACCTAATTCCTTGCTATGCTGACGACCTCAGAAGAAAAGTATCTAAAAGCCATCTACAAGATATCGCAAAAGAAAGGAATTCCGGTTGCAACCAATGACCTGGCTGAAGAATTGTCCACATCAGCTGCATCCGTAACCGAAATGATCAAAAAATTGTTTGAGAAGAAGTTCGTAGAATATCAGCGGTATCAGGGTACATTACTGACGACAGAAGGTGGTAAACTGGCAACCCAACTGGTACGCAGACACCGGCTCTGGGAATGCTTTCTTGTGGAAAAACTTTCATATGGCTGGGATGAAGTTCATGACCTTGCTGATCAGCTGGAGCACATTAAATCAGACGAACTGGTAAACCGTTTGGAAGAATTCCTGAATTTTCCGCGGTTTGATCCTCATGGCGATCCAATACCAGATCGAACAGGAAGATTTACTATCCGGGCACAATTTCCCCTTTCTACTCTAAATATCAGTGACAAAGCGGAGGTGGTTGGGGTAGCCATACACGATTCTCAATTCTTGAGATATCTGGGAGAAATGAACCTGGAGATTGGTACTCAACTTGAAATTCTAGAAAAATTTGAATATGATGGATCCATGCGGGTCCAGATAGATGGGCATTTACCTACATTGATTTCTCCAATCATAGCAAAAAATATTCATGTCAAGAAGATCTAGAACACTGCTGATTACTGCCTTTTTACTATTTGTCTCCATGGTCATGTATGGTCAAAAGCTGAAGGTAGTTGCAACAGCGTCAATGATTGCGGATATGGCCTATCAGGTTGGAGGTGATTTGATTGAAATACGATGTGTCGTACCCATCGGTGGAGACCCCCATCTTTATGACCCTACCCCTGGAGATGCAAGCATGGTAGCTCAGGCTGATTTGATTCTGCAAAATGGTTTGACATTTGAGGGTTGGCTTGGAGAACTCATCGAAAACTCCGGAACAACAGCGAACATTTTAACAGTGACGGATGGGATCGATGCCATCAAAAGCCTTGTATATGAAAATGCGACAGACCCTCATGCCTGGATGGATGCCAGTAATGGCCTGATCTATATTGAAAACATTCGAGATGGACTTATAGAGCTGGATCCGGAAAATGCAGCGTACTATGCAGCGAATTATGAAGAATACGTCATCCGTTTAAAAGAATTGGATCGCTACATTCAGGAGAAAATAAGCAGCATTCCTGAAAACAAAAGAATTCTTATCACGAGCCATGATGCATTTCAGTACTATGGCAGAAGGTATGGTATCCGGCTTGAATCAGTAATGGGAACCTCTACCGATGCTGAAATTCAGACGGCAGATATCATCCGACTCAATAAAGTGATCAAGGAAAGTGGTATCCCTGCACTTTTTGTTGAAACAACGATCAATCCTAAAGTTTTGGAACAACTTGCTTGGGATAACCGGGTAAAGATTGGTGGTAACCTATATTCCGATTCTATTGGAGATAAAGATAGCCCGGCACCCACCTATTACGATATGCTTAAATATAACACCGATGTGATTGTAACCGCATTATCAGAACCAGGTCAATATATTTCCCAAAAAAAGACTACCAGTCCGTACTCAGCCATTTTCTATATTTTTATTGGCCTGGCCCTCCTAATCCTATTGATCGTTTTAATATTTAAATTCAACCGGTAAGTCTATGGCAGATTCGATTATTTCCATTAAAGATCTTTCTGTTTCATATGAACGTAAAAGAGTTCTTACCAACATCTTTCTCGAGCTGGAAGCAGGGCATATTTATGGTGTTATTGGTCCGAATGGTGCTGGAAAATCAACTTTATTTAAAGCCATACTGGGTTTGATCAATGTTAATACTGGAGTAGTGTTGATCAATGGAAAACCAATTGAGGAAATGCGTAAAAGCTTGGTGTATGTACCACAAAAAGATGAAGTCGATTGGCAGTTTCCGGCTACCGTCAGTGATATTGTCCTGCAAGGTCGGTACCCTCATAAGAAGATATATCATTCCTTGTCCACACATGATTATAATATCGCCAATAAGGCGATGGAAGATCTGGGTATCGTTCATTTAAAAAAAAGACAAATTGGAGAATTGTCCGGTGGACAACAACAGAGAGTATTTTTAGCCCGGGCTCTATGCCAGGAAGCCAACATCTTTCTTCTGGATGAACCCTTTGTCGGTGTCGACATCACCACCGAAGACCGTATTATCAAAATCCTGCAATTTCTTGCGAAAGAGGGAAAGACTATCCTGGTGATACATCATGATCTGTCTACTGTCGAAAGTTATTTTGACCAGGTGATTCTAATAAATCAAAGGTTAATTGCATCTGGTGAAACGAAACTAACTTTTACTTCACCCAATATTGATGCCACCTACAGAGCTCAGCTACCCATTCTGCATAAAACGGGTCTAATTGAATGATGTGGTTCCTGATAAATGAACATTGAGTCCTAAGCGGCAATTGAAGTTATTTGAAACCAGCGGATTTAGACCAGCTAAAAACTGGTCCATTGCAAAATATCCGATCCAGCCCGGCCTTCTAATCAATCCCATGAGCCCCAGATTGAACTTTCCATAACGATCGCTTATCGTAGTACCAAGATTAAATGTCTTAGAGATCGGAGTGGAGAATTGCAAAGCCAAAGTCAATGGATGTTGCAGATTGCGCTGGTACTGCGAAATTAAAGCAAGATCAAATTTTGAAGAAATCTTATAATTTATGACCGCAAACCACTTAAATGGTAAATCAAAAGTTGTGGCATCCGTACTTTCCTGCAGCTCAAAAATTGACCTAAGAGAGTCAAGGGTACCTCCAATTCCAATCTGCTGCACATTAAAAACATCTAGAACATCTATTCCGTCATAAACAGTGGTTTGGTTACTGATATATGTCCGGACTCCCTCTGACCACCTGATGGTACCCAAATCCACGATGGACAATGCCACCCGGAGATCGCGGTTAATCTGGATGTCCATACCGAGATCAAGAGCCAAACCAATGTTACCCGAAATCAAGTGCCACCTTTCAATAGATTCGATCTGATAGTTAAGGAAGTTAGCATCTGCAAATGACACCAGTCCTACATTGTCAAACTGATAGTCGGTCGTTAAGGTGATTTGATAAATGTCATTTGAGGTGTGAAGAATTGCCGATGCTCTCGGTGTACTGGCAAAATGGTTACCAAATAAAATCCGGGGTTTTACACCAATGGTCATCCGCGGTAGCTTATAAGACATGGTCAGTCCATAACTATTGAATGCATAAGCATACCCATCCGGGGCAATCTCAATCGACTTTCCTATAAATTGATGATTACCATCAAGATATAGAAGGATAAGTTCATGTGGATAGTCGATGGAATTATGGGTCACAATTTCATGATCCAGACCAAAACTCCATCGATC
>JBGTCB010000167.1:0-2322 GCA_041748995.1 Saprospiraceae bacterium
GGGAGGTCATGCAGCCGGAGAAGTAGCGGCAGCACTTGCAACCCGTATCATTGCAAAAACGTACTATCAGGAGACTTCTGCTTCTCCCCTGGAAACCCTGAGGTTATGTATGGAAAAAGCAAATGAAGCTATCCTGGCAGAAAGTAAAAAATCAATATCTTATAAAGGGATGGGTACAACCTGTACTGCTGTTGCCACACTAAATGGTGCGCTGCATATCGCCCACATCGGTGATAGTCGTGCATACCTGATTAAAGATCGTCAAATCTATCAACTGACTGAAGATCACACATATGTACGTGAGCTTCTAAGAACAGGAAAAATTAATCCACTTGAAGCACTCAACCATCCTCAACGAAATGTTCTTACTCAGGCCATGGGTACTGTCGCCGGACGTTCTGGCGATATCTTTTCATCTGAATTCAGGCTTGAGAAAGACGATACCCTTCTTCTTTGTTCTGATGGTCTGCATGAATACTTCTCCAACGAAGAACTTAAAGAGGTCATTTTGGAAAATGATTTTCGGGATGCTTCTGCTTATTTATTAGAACAGGCTAAATCCAGAGGAGGGCATGATAATATTTCGCTGTTGATTATAGAAGAATCCGATGACCTGATCGCAAGTACTACCCCTACTCATATTATAAATTAAGAAGAAATGATTGGCGACAAAATAAATCAATATCAAATTATAGAACTGCTTGGAGAAGGGGGAATGGGCACCGTGTACCGGGCAAAAGACACCATCCTCGACCGTGAAGTTGCTATTAAAATGATCCACAAACATCATCAGCATCAGGAAGTGTTGTTGGCCAGATTTAAAAATGAAGCCCTTCTATCTGCCCGGATCAACCACCCAAACGTAACTACCTTGCTGCAATTCTCAGAGGTCGGCTCCACCGGATACCTCATCATGGAATATGTGAAAGGCCAGAACCTGGAAAAAATCCTCGAGCTCCATGGGACATTGTCTGCCACTTCCGTCTTACAAATTCTGATGCAGCTCCTGGAGGGACTGGAACACGCCCATCAGAAAGGCATCATCCACCGGGATATTAAACCGGGCAATATTATGCTCAGTGATGATGGGTATATTAAACTAATGGACTTTGGAATAGCCAGGATTGAAGAAAGTAACCGGCTGACCAAATTAAATCACGTAATTGGGACAACGGCCTATATGGCCCCTGAAATCCTCAAGGGTACAAATCCATCCGTAGCTTCCGATCTATATGCTGTAGGCATTGTCGCCTGTGAACTCCTGACAGGAAAAACTCCATTTGATAGTGCTACGGATGCATCCATGATCAATCAAATCTTGTATAAAGATCCTTTGATAAAAACAAAAACCACATCCGGTATCGAAAAAAATCTGATCCGTATAATTAAAAAGCTTTTATCAAAAAATCCGGCAAAAAGATTTTCTTCCGCTCAGGCTCTCCTAAAAGAATTACAGGATATGGGAGGCATTTATACCCGAATTAAAATTCAACCCACTATTTCGAATGTCCGGGTTTTATCCGGATCTCCGGACTCGATCAATAATTATTTAGGTCGGTTAAATGGACAACTGGAAAATTTTTCGTTCACAGGTCTCGAACAATTTGGCAAAGCCACCGAGGGTAGAATTATTCTAGGTTCCCTTCTATTAGCCCTGATCATTTTTGTAACCTCTATGATCACCAGCAACCTGCAGGAGCGTCAGATGGTAGAAACTAAAATGCCGGAATCAGCAATTGATGCCCGTATTACCTGGTCAGATCACGAAATATTAAATGAATCAAATAAAATTCCCCAGTATCTCAATTCAAAGAGTGAGGAGACTGCTGTGGAAGACATCGATACCTCTGAAAATCACTCAGAGACCAATCCTGGAGAGGTTGATAAAAAGGAGCAACCAAAATCTCCTCCCAGGACGATTGAAAAACCCACTCCGGCTCCTCCACTCAATGCCGTAAAGGAAGAAGTCCGGGAGAAGGACGATAGTGGTCTTTTGGTGTCCAACCCGGATACAACTGATTTGCAACCTGTGAAAGAAGCTGTGAAGCAGGATGAAAAACCCAATCGTTCGGTGGTTCGTATTGAAGAGCCAGAGAGTTTAACTGCAGAAAAAGCGTCTGGTCAAAAATCGGAGATCATTGCTCTGAGAATTCCGGAACAATATATTACTGCGGCCTTCACCAGTCAGATATCATCTGAGCATCATCGAAAAAATGATATCGTTTACCTGCAAAACCAAAATCCGGTGCTTGTAAACGGATACCTCATCATTGCACCAGGAGCCAGGATTAAAGCTGTCGTCCGGGAGTCCTACTCCTCACG
>JBGTCB010000168.1:0-7748 GCA_041748995.1 Saprospiraceae bacterium
GCCTCATATTGAAGGGTAATTTGCCATTTCCTAGTAATTTGAATGTCAACTTATGATTCCGGACGTTAAAATCAATTCAATAAGAGAATGAACTGTACATTTTATGCTTCACCGATCTTCCGTCAATGGTTCAGTTCCAAATACTTCAACGGCTTTGACTCTGTATCTTCCTGCTTCCTGGCAGTAAAAAGTAGCCAAACTGTCCGCATATTTGCGGGAAGACCCCCATCCAGGAAGCTGGTGTCCGCTTTCTCACTCATCCCTGAGACACTCATTAGGATGCACCGAAGCGGCTACAAAGGCTTGCGAACTGGTTGTCAACCAGGAAATGACCAGCACCAGAATACCAGCACCGGCAAAAAACCACCAGGGGAGTCCAATTTTAAATTGAAAACGATCCAGCCAATTATCCACTAATAAATAGGCAATCGGAATTCCGATAAAAATGGATATCAACACCAGCCTAGTAAAATCCCTGGTCAATAACAAGACCATATTAAACACGGAAGCACCCAAAACTTTACGAACTCCGATTTCTTTCCTGCGCATCTCGCCGGTAAATGCTGCCAGGCCAAATAAGCCCAAACAGGAAATCAGTATGGCGAAGACGGCAAAATACCTGGACAGGCTGGCGACCCGTTGTTCAGCTGCATATTGCCGGGCGTATTGCTCATCGACAAACTCGTATTCAAATGGAAATCCGGAGTTAAATTTTTCGTATAGTGCCTTTAGGTTGGTGAGAGCTTCCTGTTGTCTTCCTGCTTCAAGTCTTGCCATGACAACCCAGGTATTGTCCGGATTAAGACGGAAAAAGAGCGGACTTATCACATCGTGCAATGATTCAAAGTGAAAATCTTTCACTATTCCGATGATTTCCATCTGACGTTCACCCCATAAGGTGATTACCTTACCCAATGGATCGTCTTCGAATCCCATCACTTTGATTCCAGCTTCATTCAGAATGATCTTACTGGTGTCGGCACCAAATTCCCTGGAAAAAAACCGGCCTTGTTTCAACTCAACTCCAATCGTTTCCAGTAGATCATAATTTACCCCAATATTTTCAAAGAGGATCCGGTCGTTTGGATCTTTTCCCTCCCAGTTCAAGCCACTGGTATTATTTTGTTGTCCCACCAGGTTATGGGCAACCGTGGATATATTTTCTACTCCGGACAGTCGTCTGGCTTCGGTTAAAAAAGCGTCGGTAGCGTCCTTTATTTTTCCATCCACCTGAAAATGCACTAATTGGTCTTTGTCATAACCCAGGTTTTTATTCATCACATATTTGACCTGTTGATATACTGCCACCACACTAATAATCAATATGATCGATAAAGTAAATTGAAAAATCACCAATCCCCGCCTCGCCCAAAGCTCCCCCAGCGTAGATTTCAGTTCGCCTTTTAAAACAATCACCGGTTTAAAAGAAGATAAATACAACGCAGGATAACTGCCTGCCAATAAACCGGTGATCAACGTAATCAGGAGAAAAGCCCCAAGCAGGTATGGTGACAGCGATAGTGAAATTTCTTTATCAGTTAATAAATTAAATTTTGGAAGAAAGACAACGACCAATAAAACCGATAAAATCAACGATATAAATGCCATCAATACCGACTCGGTTAAATACTGATAAATGAGTGACGCCCGATCAACACCAAAGGTTTTCTTGACCCCCACTTCCTTCGCCCGACGGGAACCTCTGGCCGTGGATAAATTCATAAAATTTATACAAGCGATCAACAAAATAAATATGGCAATAATAGAAAATAAACGAACGTATTCTATCCGTCCACCCGTGAGTTTTCCATTTTCATACCTGCCATACAGATAGGATTCGGCAAAGGGTTTGAGAAATAAAGTCACATTGGAATCTTCGGATCTTTCTTTAACGAAATTGGCAATCTTTTGATCAACGGCAACAGGATCCGATCCTTCCTTTAAGGTAATGACTGTGGGTGGCGAATTGCTGCCCCAGGATCGCAACCAATCATTTTCCTTCAGATATACGGCATAGGAGGTTACCATATCAAATTTCAAAGATGAATACTTACTGACATCTTCAAAAATGCCGGTCACTGAATAAAACTTGCTGTGCTCAAATTCGACGGTCTTCCCCAGAGCATTTTCTGCAGAACCAAACAATTTTTCGGCTGTTGTCCGGGAAATCACCATTGCCTCCGGGTCCTTCAAAACGGTCTCCGGCTGGCCTTCGAAAAGATCAAAACTGAAAATGCGGAAGAAATCTTCTCCCGCATGATAACCGGTGACTTTGATATTTTTATCCTCTACCGTTAAGGTCTGTTTCATGGGCCACATGATCGTTGCCGCATGTTCAACCTCCGGAATTTCTTCGGCGAGGGTCTGGGCCAGTAAGCCCGGGGTCGACCAGGTAGTCATGATCCCTTCCTTATACTGTTGGTGCTCCAGAACCCGGTATAACCGGTCACTCTTTTCATGAAATTGGTCAACCTGCAGTTCATCATATACCCACAAAAAGATTAACAGGGCACAGGCAAGTCCGGCAGCCAGACCAACTACATTAATGAAAAAAGCACTTTTGTGACGGCGAAAATTGCGAAACGCCATTTTGACAGCATGTCGGAACATAAGAGTGCAGGTTTACACTAGAGACTGCAAACTCTCCGCAAAGGTTGCAGGGAGGATGCGTTTTTATCTAAAGATCAAGCCCTCAACCTCCAATGATATCCGAACCACCTTCGTTCATGTTCATATTTTTTCTCTTGAACAAGGAGGTATCCGCCTTACCAAAACGGTAGGAAAAATTCAATCGCACTACCTGAAAATTCCTCCATCTTTCATTCTCCTGAATGAACAACATGGATTCGGAATAGGATCCCTGTATTCTGCTGGCAAATACATCTTCAATATTCAAGGTAATGCTGGCTTTCCTTTTCATAATGTCTTTTCGCAATGCTACGTCGACAAACCAGTAGGGTATGGAATATCCCTGGGCAGAATTATTGGATCCACCAAATCCGCGAAACCGGCCACGACCTTCGTTGGGTGAAAATGCCGTTTTACTTTGATACTGACCGGAAATCTGAAGCATAAAGGCAGCGGGTAACCGTACATTCATATTTTCCTTCACAAACCAGGTAAATTGTTCATTAACCAATCCACTCTCTATGTTGGATGCGTCTACTTTTGAGTTGTACAGATTGATGTTGGACGTCAGATCAATTCCTTTGGTTATTTGATTTCGTAAGGTAAATTCTACACCATAGGCCTCGCTGCTGTTCGAATTGGCAAAGGTTGCTATGACAATTTCTCCTTCACTTAAAGGATCTCCCTCTGTAAACTGATAGTTGGTGATCAGATCACGTGCTCTCTTATAATAACCGGTCACCAATAGATTGTGACCATTCTTAAAAATATTCTGATACGATACTTCCGCAGAACTGGTAAATTCCGGGATCAAATCCGGGTTACCTCTTCTTAAATTCAATGAATCCGAATAATCAATAAAAGGAATTAACTGAAAGAAATTTGGACGATTAATTCTCCGGGTCACGGAAAACTGCAAATTATCTTGCTCATTTAATTTACGGGTAATAAAAATACTGGGAAACAAGCTCAGTGGATAATCATTCTGGAAAGTGGATTCCCCGGTCAGAACTCCTTCATAGGTACTGCTTTCTGCCCGCAAACCCACCTGGTAGCCCCATTTTGGGAACTGATGACTGATCGAGGTGTAACCCGCATAAACCCGGTCACTAAAAGTATACTGATCAGTAAAATTAAAAATCTGGATCCAGGACGATGAATTATTATTAAAATAGTAATTAAAATTATCATTATTAACCTTCCGGACGGACGCATAAGCTCCCATTTCCAATTTTACTTTATCAGACAGAGGGTTGACATAATCCGTTTGCAGCGTTATCATATTGGTACCTCCCTCTCCACTTTGACGCTCCTGGAGAATGTAATTTCTGCCTAAATAATTGGTGTTAAATTCATTTTCGTTGGTAAACAAAATGTTGTTGAAGTTTATATCAGCAGTCAGTTCTTTTCCTTTTTTGGGATACAGGTGTTTAAATAAAACTGCTCCTCCCAGATTTCGGAAATTACGTTCACCATCCGTATCCCGGATATATTCACTTGAGGTAATTTCTCCGGTAAAAAGGGAATCTGTGCGTACATTCAGGATTTCCGGTCTTCCAAACTGACCCCGGGTTAAGGAACCCTGAAAAGTAATCGTGTTGCGATTGTCCATGAACCAGTCTATTCCAGCCCGGGCATTAGCAAAAAAACCTCTCTGATCTCCGGCCCCATCCTGATGAATGTTTGTTAAGGGTGTACCAAACAGGTTTTGCCGGTTAGTGATTTGATAAGAATTACCCCGGCGTTCATTGTAATTACCACTGATAAAGCCGTTGACTTTACCTTCACGTAAATTGACATCACCTCCTGCATTACGACTACCCTGCGAATCAAATCCTGCACGGACACTTCCATTGTAGCCAATCCTCCGATCTTTTTTCAACACGATATTGACGATCCCCGCCTGACCTCCCGATGCATCATATTTAGCCGATGGATTCGTAATGACTTCGACTGTCTCAATTGCATCGGCTGCAATTTGATCCAGGCTGAGTGTAGTGGGCCTACCATCAACAAATAACTGAGGAGATCCATTACGAAGGGAGAGATTACCGTCCAGATCAACTGCCAGGCTGGGCACATTTTTAAGTGCTTCCATCGCCGTACCTCCGGCAGCATTTGCATCTTTATCGACCCGGTATGTTTTTTTATCGAGGGCCAACTGTACATTGGTCGCCTCGGCAGTCACGGTCACCTCTTCCAGATTAGTAGCTCCCTCCATAAGTTTAATATTACCGAGATCAATGTCAAAACGATCGGCGGCTCCACCATATCCAGGTCGGTTACCATTTCCCGGTCGTTGCCCGGGAGCATTGGGCCGGCTCAAACCAAAACTCACTTTTTGTGAGATTTCCGTAAAACCTAAAAAAGAAACTCTTAAGTCAAATTCACCCATTACCGGCAACTCCTCCAGGCTAAAATCTCCTTTTTCATCCGTGATCTGACCGGTGATCATGAAGGGGATGGTTGTTTCTGTCGCCGAATCGAACTCCATTCGATAGAGCGAAACTGCCGCATAAGCAACTCCCTTTCCCCCCTCATCGACGATCCGTCCATAAAACCGGCCGGTATTCATCGCCCCGCGATCAACTCCTGGAGTCGGATAATTTTGGGCCATTGTTTCACTCCCCGTAAGAAAGGAATAAAATAACGTGACAAGTAAAGAAAAAGTCTTAGCTGCAGTGGCGGTTTTTAATGATCGTGTTTCCATACTGTAAAGATATTCTTTGTCCAAATCAGAAACTGGAACAGTAGACTAGCAGTGTGGAAGCGTAGATGAAAAGCGGAAAGACGAAGATATCGCATTTTCGTAATCCTTGCAGAAATTAACTCAACTGCCATATCGAGGCTCAGTGAATGATGGAAGTGAAGGTAAAATGATTTATAAATTTCCTATATTCTGTCCCCAAACCCGATATTTTGGAAGACATTTTAATCATTGAGACAGAGAATTTCCAGATTAGCCAAATCGATTTTTTTATCCGGATGTTGGTTTCTGTGGGGGTTGGATTTGTGATTGGCCTGGAACGCGAATTTTCTTTCGTATCCCGCAATGAAGAAATTTTTGCCGGTCTGCGCACCTTTGTAATGGTCGCTTTGCTGGGATTTCTCTGTGCGACCCTGAGCATGGTTTTTTCAAACTGGATTTTGATCGCCGGTTTTTTAGGCTTAAGTATGATCGTGTCCGTTTCGTATTGGCTGAGTGCAAACCGGGGCCAGATCGGAGGCACTACGGAAGTGGTCACCTTCCTGGTTTTTCTCCTGGGAGCCATGACCTTATTGGGCTATGTCGAAATGGTGCTTGCTTTAACTGTCATCATTGTTATATTTCTTTCCCTGAAGGTTACTTTTCAAAACCTCGTCGGTCAAATCACCCAAAAAGAACTTTTTGCCTTTATCCAGTTTGTAATTGTGGTGATGCTGATTTTTCCGTTTTTACCGGATGAGAACTTTGGACCATATGATGTGATTAACCCCCGGGAAATCGGATGGGTGGTTGTATTGACCTCTGCAGTGGGGTTTATCGGTTACATACTCATGAAAATACTCGGTCCCAACAAGGGTATACTTCTGACCGGCATTGTTGGCGGCCTGGTCTCCAGTACGTTTTGTCTCCTGGGTATTTTCAAAAAAGAGCAGACTAACTCCCAAACTATCGACAAGTTATGCAGTAGCTATTCTGGCCGCATCAACCATGATGGTTGTACGGGTATTTATCTGGATAGTAGCCTTCAATCAATCTTTGATTCCCGGTCTCTTAATTCCCTTATCCGGTTTACTGATCGCTTCGTTCGGCATTACGCTGTATTATTATAAGAAACAAAACCCCATTCACCCGGACAAGGACGAATTGCCATTGGGTGAACCTTTAAATCTACGGGAGGCCATTTTCTTTGGAATTCTCTATACCGGCATTCTGATGGTGGTGAGTTATGCTCATGATCAATTTGGAAACAAAGGAATCTATATATCCAGTGCGATCGCCGGGCTCACCGATGTTGACGCCATTACTATTTCCGTTTCAAAAATTGCCGGCAATTCGATTTCTATCCTGACGGCACAAAATGCCATTATTCTGGCTACCCTTGCAAATACCATTGTGAAGCTCGGGATTGTCGTATGGAGTGGTAGTGCGGAATTGAGAAAGGAAATACTGATAGGTTATGGTTGCATGTTTTTAGCTGGTTTACTGGGAATTCTTTTTTTGAATCTCCTTTAGGTATTAGGTATCAGTTTGATTTATAGGATCATCCACCAGTCTATAAATATTAATTATCGGATATTAAGAAAAATCCTGCTCCGGTTGTTTCTTCACAAAATAGCTTCCACCCAGTTGGCGGTATACCAAAGGGTCGCATCATCCAATTGGGACCAGGATTTTACTTCATCAATCAATCGATCGAAAGCCTGGCTTTCCAAATTTCCGATCGCGGAGATTTCCTTCCTTGCTCCTGCTAATATACCAATCAGGTTATCGACATAATGAGTAAAATCCGGTTCAGCACGAGTGGCTCCAAAAGGAATCATGTCAATCTTAAATTCCCTAAATCCTGCCTGATGCAATAGGGAAACCAGATTCCGGCCAATAAAAGGATCAGTACCTAAATCCTGATAGACTCTGCAATAGAGATCCCATAGAATCTCAAATGCCGGAGTAGGTGGATTAATACGAAAATTAGCGTGGTCATCATCGATCACAATGATCCGGCCACCCGATTTCAGCGCTTGCCTGGCCTGCATTAGTGCCTGGGACGGGGTTGACAGGTGTTCTAAAACAAACCGGATAAAAATCAGGTCAAAGCTGCCCCATTCTTCCTGCTCCAATGTCAGTTCATACGCATTTCCCTGTCGAAAGTCCACCAGTTCAGATTCATTATCCTGTTGAGCCAGGTCCCTGGCTCTCGCTAGTTGCTCTTTCGATCTTTCCTGGCCAACCACTTTTCCGGTGGTTAACTGACGGGCAAGCATCCGGGAGAAGACTCCCAGCCCACTGCCGATATCTAAAATATGTTCCTCACCGGTCAGGATGATCCGTTGCAGACACTGATGATTCAGCAAGTGGTTCAGTACATAGAGTCTTTCCTGCTCCTCTTCATGGGTACCGTGAATGTAAGTCAAAA
>JBGTCB010000169.1:0-3105 GCA_041748995.1 Saprospiraceae bacterium
AAATAGTGCCGGATAATAAAGGTAGAATACCATATTTCTTGATACTGAATAGGGGAGTCCATTCAGTCCCCGTAAGGAATTCAAGTACAGAGACATGATCAAAGAAAACCAGAGATTGTGACAGCAGAACCCAGATAATCAGCACGGTTGTGAGGATGGTAATCCCGGTGCACAACCATAAAAATGCTTCAATTATTTTCTCCCGGATTCTCAAGTTTATTCTGAAATATTTTGATGGTGGCGGATAAAGGTTTCAAATTGGGACAAGTGCAGTTCATAATCCTTGTCCGGTAGTGGGATATATCCAACATCACCTGCAAGTCTGGCAGCATTCTTAAGATAATACTCTACAAAATTTACAATGCCCGGATGATGAGCTGCCTTATCGGAAACATAGATAAAAATTGACCGGGTCAGCGGAATATAATTGCCCTCGCGAATACTTTTAAAATCAGGTTTCACCGGCCCGCTTCCTGCATTGACTCCCAATAACTTTAACTTATCCGCATTTTCTTCATAGTATGCCAGACCGACAAATCCCAATGCATTTAGATCACCGGCAACTCCCTGGATGATTACATGGTCATCTTCGCTGGGCATATAATCACCCCGACTCGATCCACTCTGCCCAACGACCGTCTCCGTAAAATAATCGAAGGTTCCTGAGGCAGTACCCGGGCCAAAAAGTCTTAGGGTCATATCGGGAAAGCCCGATCTGACCTGACTCCATTTCATGATGTTATTTTGCGCAACGGGCTCCCATATTTTCTTTAACTCAGCAACAGTCAGGTCGTCTGCCCAGGTATTTCGCGGATTGACGATCACCGCCAGGCCATCGTACGCAACGGGAAGTTCAATAAAGGTTATGTCATTTTTATGACACTCCACTATTTCTGATTCCGAGATGGGTCGGGAGGCGTTTGAAATGACCGTTTCTCCCCGGGCAAATTTCTTAAATCCGCCGCCGGTACCGGAAACACCGATAGTCAAACGGGTGCCTGGATAGACCTTCAGATATTCTTCGGCAATGGCTTCAGTGATCGTATATACGGTACTCGATCCATCAATCCGGATAATATTCCGGCTGAACCCCGGATCGGATTCCGACTGTTGTTTATTCTCGCAGGAAACAAAAAAGGAACTGGTAACAACGAGGATAAAAAGAGAGGTATACCTGATCATAATAAACTATTCAGAAGTATTGATCAGTTGATGGGTTTTTAACCTGCGGTAAAGGTATGATGGTTTATGTTAACTCAGGATTAAGTCTGAATTAAGAAAATGATATCCATGATGAAGCGAATCTTTGGTTTCTTTGGGGTAAGCCTTATAAATTAAATGTTCATCTCAAAGCTGGGATGATTCAATCACAAACTGGGATAATACCAAGGCAATTTGGTAATCAGGTAATATTGACCGGTACGCTATTTGATGACCAGTTGTTTAGCCGATTTTTGCGCCTTCAGTGCCAGTTCGGTAGCGAGGAAGCAGTGTTCCTGTGGCATCGCGGTTTCTGTCCGGTTGACAATGTCATCCACTAATTGTTTACCATAGGGTAATTCGACTTCACTGCAATCAATATAAAAAGTGTCTTTATGATTCACCAGGAATAAATGATTACCTCCAGGGCGACCTCCGATATCGACATTTTTCCGGATCTCAATAGTTCCCTCCGTGCCCAAAATCGTGAGCCGGCCATCACCCCAGCTCGCCAACCCGTCGGGGGTAAACCAATCGACCCGGATATAACCGGTTCCTTTGTTGCCCCGGAAAACGACATCACCAAAATCCTCAAAGTTGGGATATTGAGGATAATGTACATTACCCACCTGCGCTGACAACACTTCAGCGGAAGTCGAACCCGTGAAATAGAGGAATTGATCACACTGATGAGACCCTATGTCACAAATGATTCCACCAAAATACTTCTTATCGAAAAACCAGGATGGCCGGGAATCTACCCGGATCCGGTGAGGTCCTAATCCAATGGTTTGTATCACCTGGCCGATAGCTCCGGAATGCACCAGTTCACCTGCCTTAATGGTTGCCCGGTTTTCCAGACGTTCACTATACATTATGGAATAAATACGCTGGGTTTCTTTCTGAACTTTGCGTACTGCTTCCAACTGCTCCAGAGTAATGATGCCCGGTTTGTCTACCATATAATCCTTACCGTGTTGCATTACCCGGACACCCAAAGGAGCCCGGTCAAGTGGGATGCCTGCACTTAACACAAGCTGGATCTGATCATTTTCAAGAACCTCAGCTTCATTCCGGGCTATTTTTACATCCGGATATCTCCGGGTGAAGGCCTTGAGAAGGTCGTCTTCTTTCGCAAATACACTGATCAGTTCACCACCACTCCGGAGCATGGCATCGGTCTGCCCGTAGATATGTCCGTGATTCAGTCCAATGACGGAAAACCTGATACGGGGCGTGTAATGACGATGAATATAAGGTCCCGTTTCTGCCAGTGGTCCCGGTTTAGCCGTCAGTGGAAGGAGGGAAAGACCGGTTGCAACGGTTAAAGAGTCTTTCATGAATTTTCTTCTCGGTGCTTTTGTGGGTTTTTTCATGATTGGAAGGAATCGTTAAAAATATTTCAATATACTAAATTAGAAGCATTCAAAAGTGGTGCAGACTCTGATAAATCACTGGCATGAAACAGGGTATCAGGATAATGATTGGTAAATAAGTACTGAGATCCAAAGTGCCGAAAATTCATGAAAATAAATGCAAATAGTTTTTTAAATCAGGTCACTCTGTCCATAAATAAATTACTTTTTGGGAGTCACAGAATAGAGGTTATGCATATTCTGCATTCTCTTTTTACCGGGAAATGAGATTCCGGATACTTGCAACCCACCTTATGGAAAGCGACTTTAATGCTGGTGAAATGCTTCGCTGACAAAAGATAATACCACCAGTAAAGACTCTCTCCAATAAGTCCAGGTATTTTGAGTCAGGTCCAGGCTGGATAATATTATTTCAGCACAGAAGCACCGGGCATATTGTGCTACCTGGAGTATTTTTATTGGACAGCAGCTCAAAAAACATCTATTTTACCTTCCTGCTTCCTATTTTGCAGACAGTTCTTCCCCACTT
>JBGTCB010000170.1:0-10083 GCA_041748995.1 Saprospiraceae bacterium
ATCCGGGCACATTTAACCCTGTAGAAAAGAAGGAAAACGAAAGCCTACTAACGTTCCGGAAATATTCGTGTGAGAAAATATGACTTCCTGGCTGATTACATCTGCCAGTGGTTTGTAAGGTGGATTTTGTCTGGGCACCGACCGGAGATCAACAGAATCCAGTTCGCATTTGATTTTCAAAGCATACAGATCATTCGGACTTGTTTCTCAGAGAATCATTGTTTTCATGTCATTCACCGTTGATTTCTTTAAGTCTCAAAGGGTTACATTCTCTTCCGGGAATGCTTTACTAAGCCCAAATACTTGCAGTTAACTGCTCAAAGTTTGAAATTGAACTTATTTTTGGTAGATTAAACCAAATATTTTATCACAAGAATTTGATTGTTGTACATAGTGTTCAGTATGATCATACCCGGAATGGCACGATACCCTGTGATAAACAAGTCACTTAAAAAGAAATAAATAAGGATATGCATATAAGTCGAAGAAGGTTTATCAGACAATCCCGCCAGCTGATGGTTTCTACTGCAGCGTTGTCGGGGTTTCCTTTTATCCTACCCCGCCGCCACGGAAAGATCCAGCCAAGTGACCAGGTAAACCTTGGATTGATTGGCTGCAATAACCGGGGATTTCACGTACTTCAGCAGCATCTCAAAGTGCCAGGGGTCAACTGCGTGGCTATGTGCGACATTGATCAAAATGTCCTGCAATTAAGATCCAAAGAAATTGAAACCGCGCATGGCCGGATGCCTTCTCTGTATGAGGATTTCAGAGATTTGCTGGCCCAGGATGATATCGATGCCATAGTGATTGGAACTCCGGATCATTGGCATTGTCTTCCCATGATTTACGCTTGTGAGGCAGGTAAAGATGTCTATGTTGAAAAACCATTGGCCAACAGCATTGAAGAGTGTAATCTCATGGTAAAAGCCACCCGCAAATACAATCGTATCGTGCAGGTAGGTCAGCAACAACGCAGCAGTGAGGTGTGGATCGGCGTGATGGACTTCCTTAAAACCGGTAAACTTGGTCACGTGCAGAAGGTGGATATTTGGGGTAATTTCAACTATGGTTTGGGACCGGTGAAGCAACCCGATTCAGCAGTTCCAATTGGGGTGAATTATAATATGTTTCTGGGACCTGCTGCATCACGTCCTTTCAATCCGGCAAGATTTCATGGATCCTGGCGGTTTTTTTGGGATTATGGCGGTGGATTAATGACTGATTGGGGAGTGCATCTCCTGGACATGGCATTGTGGGCCCGTGATCTGAGGAGACCACCCGACCAGGTAGTGGCCCAGGGTTTTCAATTGGATCTGGCCGATAGATCACGGGAGACTCATGATCAATTGACTGCTTTGTTTAGCTACGATGATTATCTGATTCAGTGGGAACACAATGCCGGCAAGCAGGTTGGTCCTTATGATCGTAACTATGGGGTAGCCTTTATTGGCGAAAAAGGCACTTTGGTCGCTGACCGGCAGAAATGGGAAGTTTTTCCGGAATGGAATGGAAATGCGAAAATACATAAGATGGATAAAATCGGTCCGGTAGAGGGTCAGCATGGGCATGAAAAACATCCGGCCAATTTTATTGAATGCGTAAAATCCCGCCACGAACCAGCCTGTCCGATTGAGGTAGGTCGTGCTGTGGCTGTCGCCGCTCACATGGCCAATATTGCTTTGCGTAGTGAAAGTTACAGCCTCCTATGGGATGAAGAGAACAATAGATTTAGTAATAGCAAAGCTGCCAATAAATTTATCACTCCGAAATACCGTAAACCCTGGAGTTTGCCTAAATTGTAAAGGAGTGACAGGTAACTTTCGTGAGTAATAAATATTGATATTCCAGATGACCGGTTAATTAATTAATTAATTAAATTTTTCTATTTCTTATGCAAATATTAATTCTAAAAATATCTATTTTCCTGCTTGTTGTTTTTTCCTGTAATCCATCGAAACCATCCGATCAGGTGAAGGAGGTTCCCGAACCGCGATTGATCCAGCTTTGGGCATCCGACACGATGTTACGAACCCCTGAGTCCGTACTTTATGACCCACAACGAGATATTCTTTATGTAGCCAATGTCAATCTCAATCCCTGGGAAAAGGATGGCAATGGCTTTATTTCCAGACTGGATCTCGACGGCAATATTATCGATCTGCAATGGATATCCGGACTGCATGGTCCAAAAGGAATGGGAATCCTGAATAATCATCTCTATGTAGCTGATATTGATGAAATAGTGGAAATAAATCTGGAAACATCGGAGATCGTGAATAAATATTTTGTCGAAGGAAACCCGACATTAAATGATATTGCTGTAGGTGACGGAGTGGTCTACATTTCCGGATCTGATAGCAACAAGGTTTTTGCGTTGAAGAATGGAAAAGTCATGACAATACTGGAAGGAGATATGGGCAGGCCCAATGGACTTTGGTCCGAACCAGACAGGCTATTAATGATTACCAGTAATAGCAGTGAGTTAAAATCCTTTAATCTTGAAACGAAAGAAAGTATGGTGCTTGTCGATAGCATTGGTCATGGTGATGGCATTGTACCGGTAGGAAATGGTGACTATCTGGCATCAAGTTGGAGGGGTGAAATATTTTACATTACGGCAGATTGGCAACGCTCGCAACTATTAGATACCCGTGCAACTGAAATAAATGCTGCGGATATTGATTATATAATCGATAAGAATATACTATTAGTACCTACTTTTTTTAAAAATCAGGTTGTCGCTTATCGCCTGGAGAAATGAAACTTTAATAACTTAATGAATTAAGAGTACGGACCTGATATTACTCACTTGATGGTCGATAACTGAGGCATATGAAGGAGATGGTGAACTCAAATAAATGTACGGGAAGCAATGAAAAGACGTATATATTGGAACAAATGATCCTGCCAAAAAGACCATCTGTACCCCAGAAATGCACGCTGCAGGTTTTATGAAAGAGAAAATAAATTGGTTTTGCCCTCCGTCTTAGCATGTTTTGGTGGGGCCCCACACCAAAGCTGGAGCGTGAGAATTCTATACAGCGGCGGGCTAGCAGACCTTCTTATGAAATTCGTCAATGTTATCCTATTACATCGTTTCTTGAAATCGATAAGATAGCCTTATAGAATTCAGCGGAAGCTTTGGATTGTGGGTCACCAAAATATGCAGACGGTGGTTTTTGTTACTTTTTGCCACCAAAAAGTAAGAAAGAGAATAGAAGCAAACAACCAAATAAAAGAATCCGGCAGAAGAGGAAAACAGTGAACCATCGCGAGATAAAATCGTGTAGTTCTTAAAAATCGATTAAAGTTGATCAAAAAGAGCTGAAATAGCTTTTTTCGGTGTATCTCATTCCTGTAATAGGGATTTGACGGAATCACATAAAAATCTGAAATACAATTATATACGTTCAATAACAGTTCAATAACATGTTTAGGAATTAGCGGATATTTACATAATATGAAATCAGCACCTTAATTAATTATTAATAATTAAATAATGTGAATTTTTATCCCGAGACACTTTTCCACGAAATGGTGGATATCGAAGGTCTCTTCAGCACCCAGCTTCTGACCGACCTGGCTGACCAGATACATACCAAGAGCCATCGCTCCCAAAATCGGCAGGATCCATAGAACTTTGGCTTCCATCCCCAGGCTGATCCGCGTGAAACCTAAGATGGATACAAAAAGCACCAGGATGGCAATCGCCAGATAGAGCAGTATAAAAAGTGTCCATACATTGGGATGCGGTTCATAACGCCCTCTGATCAAACAGCCACTTTGATGATCGTCAAACATGAGATTTAGCTGCGGAGACCAATAGTGTTGATTTTCTTTTTTACTGCGAATGATCAGATTTCCGGGGAATTCTACCGAATCAAAGGGGTGGTTGGCCGATTGGAGGCCATCCAGAATGATCCTCACGGTTTCTTCGGAGGTTTTAGCGACCAATACTTCAAATTTAGGGCGGATCCGGAAGCTGGTCATGGTTCGGTTGCTGGGTTTTATTTCTCTTTTTCTTTGGCCTTGAATTTCTCTCACTGGGATGATTCGGACAATGATGTTAATCACCGGGCTCACCGCTTACAATCACTTTTATTTTGAGAGGTAAGTTTCTATTTTCGCACTTATGCCGGAAGACGTGATCTATGCGATAGAAACATCCTGCTATCATTGTGGTGAAGATTGCGGTTTTCATGTCGTGCACCATGATGACAAGTCCTTCTGTTGCGATGGTTGCAAGGTAGTGTATTCTATTTTGAAAGATAATGACCTTTGCAATTACTATGATTTGAACAAGGCTTCCGGAATCAGTTTTAAAAGGAGATCCCTGGAGCGCTACAGTCATCTTGACAACCAGGATGTCAAACAAAAACTTCTTGATTTTACGGATGGACACCAGACAAGAGTACACTTTCACTTACCACAGATTCATTGTTCTTCCTGCCTCTGGCTCCTCGAAAACCTCAACCGTATCGAAGGAGGAATTATCCGGTCGCGTGTCAACTTTTTAAAAAAGGAAGTCACGATTTTTTATGAGGAAGGTCTCACTTCCTTGCGAAAAGTGGTGGAACTTCTGGCAACCCTGGGTTATGCACCGGTCCTCAATTTCGACCGTTTGGAGGAATCTAAAGCAAGTCCTTCTGAGAAAGCGCTTTATTATAAGATAGGTCTGGCAGGTTTCGCCTTTGGAAACATTATGTTGCTAAGCTTCCCGGAATATTTAGGTCTGGATGCAGGTCTGGAAGGAAATTTTGCCCTTTTTTTTGGTTATCTCAATATCCTGTTATCTCTCCCGGTGGTCTTTTACAGCGGTTTTGACTATCTGCGGTCCGCCTGGCAGGGGCTCAGGCAAAAACACCTGAATATTGATGTACCGGTCTCCCTGGGTATTATCGCCCTTTTTAGCCGCAGTGTTTATGAAATTATAACCCATACCGGTGCCGGCTATCTCGATTCTCTGGCCGGGTTGATTTTTTTTCTTTTGATAGGTAAATGGTTCCAGCAAAAGGCTTATCACACCATTTCCTTTGACCGGGATTATAAGTCGTATTTTCCCATGGCAACTACAGTATTGAAGGGAGATGAAGAGGTCATTTTGACATTGGACCAGTTAGAAAAGGGAGACCATCTACTGATCCGTCATGGTGAGTTGGTACCGGCCGATACTATCTTATTGAGTGGTGAAGGACATATTGACTATGGATTTGTTACCGGCGAATCCGAACCGGTACCGGTTACCTCCGGAGAGAAAATCTATGCCGGTGGCCGACAGATGGGAGGTACAATAAAGCTGGAAATCGTTGAGAAAATTGCCCAGAGTTATCTGACGTCTCTCTGGAATGACGATGTCTTTGATAAAAAGACGGAGAAGGGTTCTACCAGCCGTCTCGCGGACCAGGTGGCGACCTTTTTTACTGTAATCATTCTGATTGTGGCAGTGTCAACCCTGGTGTATTGGTTGCAACGGGACCTAACCACTGCTTTTCAGGCTTTTACCGCTGTTCTGATTATTGCTTGTCCCTGTGCAGTAGCTCTTTCCATTCCATTTACTTTTGGCAATGTTTTGCGGATTTTAGGAAATCATCATTTTTATCTGAAAAACATACAAGTCATAGAAACGCTTTCCGAAATTAACCAGGTGGTTTTTGATAAGACAGGGACTATAACTTACGGACAAGGGATTAAGAGCCGGTATGAAGGAACACCTTTATCCGAATATGAGCAGTCGCTGGTCCGGTCATTGGTCCATCAGTCATCGCATCCGGTCAGCCGGCATATAGAAACATCTTTCCAGAAGTCACCTTTACTACCGATTAAAGAATTTGTATCTCAGGATGGTCTTGGAATCGAAGGTCTGGTGGAAGGACATCATATTATAATCGGTTCAACTCTATATTTGGATGATTTAGACCCACTAAAGATAAAAGGCACCTGGATCAAAATTGACGGAGATCTTAAGGGTCAGATCATTCTGATGTCAAAGTACCGGCAGGGACTCCGGGAGGTAATCCATGATCTGGAAAAAAGGTTTCGTCTTTCATTGCTCACCGGTGATAATTCAAGGGAAAAGGAAGAATTGGAAGATCTCTTTGGTGAGGATACGATGATGTATTTTAATCAAAACCCGCATGACAAACTAACATTCATAAAGTCGCTCCAACAACAGGGTGAGAAAGTGCTTATGATTGGTGATGGATTGAATGATGCAGGTGCACTGAAACAGAGCGATGCCGGCATTGTAGTCACGGAGCAGGTCAACAATTTTGTGCCTTCGTGTGATGCGGTTCTTGATGCGTCCTATTTTTATAAGTTACCGGTCTTTTTAAAATATATAAAGTATAGCCTGTCTATTGTATACCTGGCCTATTTCATCGCACTGATTTATAATGTTGTCGGACTCAGTTTTGCTGTAAAAGGTCTGCTTTCTCCGGTGATTGCTGCTATCCTGATGCCCTTGAGTTCCATAACCATTGTGTTGATCGGTATGGGTATCAGCACTTATGTAGCTCATCGAATGAAGATTTTATAAGGTGCCCATAGTAAGCTCTCAAAGGATAGCCTTAAAACTGGTATTTGACCGGTCGGTTCTCAGTATAAAATAATTAATTTGTTATCCGATGTCACGAAATGTACGATGCAACTCGATATTTTATTGCCAGGTGATCGACACTGATCAAAGTCACCTTAAATAAATGATATTCATCATAGAGGAACAATCGGACCCTTCCTATTTTGGGCCACATTAACTGAACGGTATGTCAATCATTTTTCTTCTCATAAT
Source organism: Saprospiraceae bacterium (assembly GCA_041748995.1). GTDB lineage: Bacteria > Bacteroidota > Bacteroidia > Chitinophagales > Saprospiraceae > JABDMH01. The sequence goes on from JBGTCB010000170.1 coordinate 6,791, forward strand.
AATCAGTCTTGTGGTTGCCCTGTTGTTTTTAGCAGCTTTTTTCTGGGCGGTACGATCAGGTCAGTATGATGACGACTATACCCCTTCGGTACGCATTCTTTTCGATGATAAGATTGATGACGATCATGGGGCCCTTCCGTAAACTTCAATGGTTTTTACAGCGACTTCTATTATGGACTTAAACTATTTTCCACAATAAACGAAAGCCAAAATTTTAAACAGGATGTCTAATATCGAGCAATTTAGTTATGACAACTCTATCGTAAGAAAATTTGCGATTGCCTCGGTTGTCTTTGGCATTATTGGCATGTTGGTAGGTCTTACTATTGCTTTACAACTGGTTTTTCCCGCCTTGAGTTTTGATCAACCCTACCTGACTTATGGAAGACTCAGACCATTGCACACCAATGCAGTGATCTTTGCATTTGTTGGGAATGGTATTTTCCTGGGTGTTTACTATTCATTACAGCGCCTGCTCAAAGCACCAATGTACAGTAAGTTCCTTAGCAACTTTCATTTTTGGGGCTGGCAGGCAATTATCCTTGCTGCAGCCATCACCTTACCGATGGGTTTCACCAGTTCGCATGAATATGCAGAACTGGAATGGCCAATTGATATAGCTATTGCGGTGGTGTGGATTGCTTTTGGTATCAATATGTTTGGTACCATCCTCAAACGCCGGGAAAGCCACATGTATGTCGCTATTTGGTTTTACATCGCCACCTGGGTGACCGTAACAATTCTGCATATTTTTAATAATCTGGTAATTCCGGTTTCATTGTTTAAAAGTTACCCGGTTTTTGCCGGTGTACAGGATGCCCTCGTTCAGTGGTGGTATGGTCACAATGCGGTGGCCTTTTTCCTGACAACACCCTATTTGGGACTGATGTATTATTTTCTGCCTAAAGCGGCAAATCGCCCGGTATTTTCATACAGGTTATCCATCATTCACTTTTGGTCCCTGATCTTTATCTATATCTGGGCTGGACCCCACCATCTCTTATATACTTCTTTACCTGAATGGGCTCAGTCATTGGGAGTGGTGTTCTCCCTGATGTTGATTGCTCCTTCCTGGGGTGGTATGCTCAACGGGTTGTTGACTTTGCGAGGAGCCTGGGACCGGGTTCGGACCGACCCTATTTTAAAATTTATGGTTGTTGCGGTTACCGCCTACGGTATGTCGACTTTTGAAGGTCCGATGATGTCCATTAAAGCAATGAATGCAATCACTCACTACACAGACTGGACTATCGGCCATGTACATATTGGCGCCCTGGGCTGGAATGGTATGTTGACCTTTGGTATTCTATACTGGTTAATGCCGAGAATCTACAATACGAAACTCTATTCTGTCAAACTGGCTAATACCCACTTCTGGCTGGGTACCCTGGGTATCATATTTTATGCCGTGCCCCTTTATTGGGCGGGAGTAACCCAGCAATTGATGTGGAAACAATTTACCCCTGACGGTTTTCTGCAATATGGTAATTTCCTGGAGACGGTCACTCAGATCATACCGATGTATGCGATAAGGATCGTTGGTGGTACGATTTACCTTATTGGGGTATTTATTATGGTTTACAACTTGTGGAAGACCATGGCAAGCGGGGTATTCCAGGCATCAGAAAAGGCAGAAGCTCCTGCAAGGGAAGTATATCATCCCCATGCGGGAGACAACTGGCATCGCTGGTTTGAAAGACGGAGTGTCCTCTTCACAGCCCTGGCACTGGTCGCTGTCATCATCGGAGGTTTGGTCGAAATTTTACCTATGATGTGGGTTGAATCCAATGTGCCCAAGATCGAAACGGTTAGACCTTATACCGCATTAGAGTTGCAGGGTCGTGATATTTACATCCGGGAGGGTTGTGTTGGCTGCCATTCTCAGATGATCAGGCCTTTCCGGTCAGAAACCGAACGTTACGGGGAATTCTCGAAATCCGGTGAATTTATATACGACCGCCCCTTTCTATGGGGCTCCAAGCGAACCGGTCCGGATTTGCATCGCGTTGGTGGTAAGTACCCTGACTCCTGGCATTACAACCATATGCTTGATGCGGAGAGTATGTCACCGGGTTCGATTATGCCACCTTATCCCTGGCTGATAAAGGATGATCTCGATACTTCGGATACTGAAAAGAAGATTAAGGTTTTGATGGCACTGGGAACACCTTATGACGAATCTTATGCCAGAAATGCCAATAAATATCTGGAAAGACAGGCACTTGAAATTGCCGCCAATCTTCGCAGTGATGGAGTGAATGTTCCCGATATTGAGAAAAAAGAAATTGTGGCATTGATTGCTTATTTACAGAGATTGGGTACCGATATTAAAAAGCAGGGAGTGACTTCCGCTTCCGATTAAAATTGAGATTATGTATAAATACCTCCTCCAGTCCGTCGAAAATATCACTTGGCTGGCCATCATACCGCTGATTCTATTCTTCATTTTCTTTGTCGTAATTGTTGTTTTGACAATTCGAAAGAAAAAGAGTTATATAGAAAAAATGGGTAATCTGCCTCTCGAAGAAGAATAAACCTTTTTTGCAAAATAAACTGAAAGGCGTATATAATGACAAAAATAATTTCAACTCTGACCGTTCTTTTAATACCGGCACTTTCTTTTGCACAGCAAAGTGGTTCCGGTGTTTATGAAAATTTAGGTTATTATCTGATTGGTAGTGCAGTGTTAATAGTCGCTATTGCAGCGATAGCTACCTTGATGAACTTACTTGATATAGCGGTGAAAACCGAAGAGACTGATATCCTTGGCAAACCGGAGATTATAGAATTTGAGGTAGTACCTGTAAAAAATGAAATTCCTTTCTGGAGAAAACTTTATAAAGTGGCCACTAAGACGGTTCCGGTTTCCCGTGAGAAGGAAATCCTTTTGGATCACAACTATGACGGTATCCGGGAGTTAGATAACCGCTTGCCACCATGGTGGTTGGCTTTGTTTTACCTGACCATAGTTTATGGTGTCATTTATATAGGATATCAGCATTTTAGCAAGTATGGTAAGTCTTCCGAAGAGGAATATATGGACGAAATGGCTAATGCCAAGGCCTCGATTGATACCTACCTGGCCGGCAGGGCAGATGTTGTTGATGAAAATACGGTGTCTATACTGACGGATGAAGAATCCTTATCCGATGGCAAATTCATCTTCCAGCTGAACTGTGTAGTTTGTCATCTTGAAAGTGGGGCTGGTCTCGTTGGTCCAAATCTTACGGATGAATATTGGATCCATGGTGGAGGAATAAAAGATATTTTCAGAACTATTAAATACGGTGTGC
>JBGTCB010000171.1:0-2148 GCA_041748995.1 Saprospiraceae bacterium
AATCCATTTTTCAAAATTTCTTGTCTGATCTGAGCTATTTGTGCCCGGAATGGAGTAATAATACCGATATCCTCCAAGGCAAGTACCTGATCGCTACCAGCATAAAGTGACTGTAATTTCACAACAATCTCTGCTACAAGATTTGCTTCTCCCGAATTTATTTTGCTGCCAAATAGTTCTCCGGAGGCCACCGGTATAAATATGACCCGGTGACTAGCCAACCAACCGGACAAAGGATCCTGCGGAATTTTATCAAAATGTAGGGCATCTGTTTGCCGGAAATTTTGTTCCCCTGGCAATATATGCAACATATTATTGTAAAAATATTCACTGGGAAACTGCATCACGTCTTCATGCATTCGCCCCTGATGACTCAACTTATCATACGCCCAGGTCCATTCCTCCGCTTCGCAGCGGGAAAAAATTCTTTCGAAATAGGAATGCCCCAGATTCGTCACCCCAATGGAAAGCAGAGATTCATCCGAAACTCTAAGCTCTTTGGCCTGCTGAGTCACTACAGCTGCCAATTGCCGGTGATCACCGATCAGCAATATTTTGCGAAATGCCGGGAGCAATCCGGCTACCATAGGTTCCAGCACCTGGGTTGCCTCATCAATAATCAGACGATCAAACGATTTAAGTGTAAACAACTCCGGCTTTCCTAATACGGATGATATCGTACCGACCACGATCCGATGCTTTCCAATGATATCACGGAGTTCCAACCGGGTAGACACATCCTGGGTCAGCGTAATCAATAAATTAGAAATATAATCGGGATCAGTCGAATAGCGGGAACCGATCCTTAAGAAATTCGATTGTCCGGCAGCTTTCAAAGCATGGCACATCTCATCTACAGCCCGGTTCGTATAGGCAAGCAATAATATTTGTTCTCCGGTATTTTCAACCAGGTATTTAAGCAGATTTTTTACTATAATGCTGGTTTTGCCCGTACCTGGTGGACCCCACAATAAAAAATAGTCTTCCGCATTGATGATCTTCTGCATAATTCTATTTTGCTCATCCGTCATTTCCAGGTTTGGAGTCCAGCGTTTTTCAATAGCGGGAGCCGGCGGCCGAAGACTGAGAAATCTTTTCCTATCGTATATATCAAAAGTTGTAAACTTAAACAGCGAACGGAATAAAACATTAAATCCACTATCCAGCGTATCATGTTCAATATTCCAAAACTCATGGGTCTGAAAAAGCGAATCATTAAATTGTTTGGCCCTTAAACGAATCGCTATCCGGGAACCTTCCAATTCAATGATTGTACCTTTAAAAAGCTGACTGGATAATGCCGGCTTTCCTGGCATATTCGGATAGAATATGGTCAAATCACCCCGTCTGAAATTAGCCAACAGATTGGTTTGTTCTGTTCGTTTAAAAACTACTACGGGTTCACTACTTCCAGCTCTGTTTTCTTCAATTATTACATTACTGAGTATATTAAACTGTTCTTCTTTTTCTTGCTGATTATTTATCCAGAGGGAGGCCTGACCATTGTTCCGGTTATCACTTTCCACACCAATTTTTGACAACCGGTATTCTCTGGCAACCATACCAACCATAGCCAGAAAATATTTTTTTTCCAACAAGGTGAGACCAGAGAACCGCTCCATCAACAAATTCATATCCCGCAGAGAAAAGCCCTGTAGGTTTTTAGACTTTTCCCGGATGAATTCTAAAAAGCGATCAGGATCATTCATTACCATAGCAGTCTGACTTAGCAGAACATCGATCGCAATAAGACGATTTCTTGCTACCAGTGCTTCATACTGTTGTGATCGAACTGCAGGAGCAAATCGTAGATGATCGGTTTCCTTCCCACTATATAAAATATAATTAGTCGGCTTTAACTTTTCAGATGAAGTTGATTTAATCAATAAATCATAAAGTAAAGTCTGAACATAATGGGCGTGACTAAGTCCATAAACATTGGGCCGATAGGGTAATCCTGATTTTAATTCAATAATCGCAGCATCGTCCTCAATTTCAGGATTATCAAACAATACGTCCAGTCGCCCTTGTAGTCCATATTGTTCAGAGTAAAATGTAGGCTCTAGAAAGCAATGCCGGATTTCGATACCTTGCTTTTTAAAACTCTGCTCAATGACTATTTTTAAACTCATGAAGTGTCTCTGTGCC
>JBGTCB010000172.1:0-5161 GCA_041748995.1 Saprospiraceae bacterium
GCAAGATCTTTATCATTGATGGCCAGAAATACCCTTACAAGCAGGATTTATTGAAATTGAAAATCAATGTAAGTTACGATGCCCGAATGGGTATGCTTTTTTCCAGCAACGTGTTGAACTGATTGGCTCCCAGTGAGAGCATTTGATTTTCATATTCATACCGCACAGATACAGTTGTCATCTGTACTCCTGGCACCAAGGTCTACACCATCAGATGTCAGAATCTTAACCCGAAAGCTTGCACAAAGGTTGACTTTTGCAATAAATTAGGTTTAATCATAAATTGGGCTTTAAATTGCCCAGTTATTGCCTGACAAGTTGCCTCACCGGAAAATCATTCATATTGATATGGACGCGTTCTTTGCTTCTGTCGAGCAAAGAGATAATCCGCTTCTAAAAGGCAAACCAGTTGCAGTTGGAGGGGAATCGAAGAGATCAGTTGTGGCTGCCGCCAGTTATGAAGCTCGTAGATTTGGGGTTTTTTCTGCAATGCCGATGGTTATTGCCAGACAAAAATGCCCTGACCTGGTGATTGTACCTCATCGATTTTCGGTGTACAAGGATGTTTCCCGTCAAATCAGAAGTATTTTTCACACTTACACGGATCTGGTTGAACCATTGTCGCTTGACGAGGCCTTTCTTGATGTTACGGAAAATAAAAAAGAGATTCCTTCAGCTACAATCATAGCGCAGGAGATAAAAGAAATGGTATGGAATGAGACTTCACTCACCTGTACTGCAGGTGTTTCCGTCAATAAATTCCTCGCCAAGGTTGCATCAGGTCTTAATAAGCCGAATGGATTGACTACCATAAAGCCCGGGCAGGTGAGGACTTTTCTGGATCAACTGGCCATCGAAAATTTTTTTGGGGTGGGCAGGGTGACTGCTAAGAAAATGCGAAGTCTGGGGGTCAGGAACGGGAGTGATCTGAAAAAGATTTCGCTGGAAGAATTGATCCGGCAATTTGGTAAAGCCGGACACTACTATTTTGGAGTTTGTCGTGGTTTGGATAACCGGGAAGTCAGCCCGGAGCATATCCGCAAATCGATCAGTGTTGAAAGGACTTTTGAAGAAAATATCTACAGCCGGGACCTTGCCTTGCAGATCCTTGCACAACTTAGCGATGATCTCTGTGACACCCTGAAACATTTGGATGTGAAGGGCAGAACACTGCAGATCAAGTGGCGATATCCCGATTTTACAACTCCTACCAGGAGCCGCAGTTTTAAGAGTCATACCAGAGATTCCCGTTTAATTGTGAATACGATCACCCAACTATTCGATGAAAATGCTGACATTGTGAAAGGAATCCGATTACTTGGGGTAGGAATCAGTAATCTAAACAATACAGATCTATTGCCGCAGCTAACACTTGACATTGAATGACGATAAGGCTGAATCAGATTTCTGACATTTTACCAATTGACGCTTTTTGGGAGAGAGGAGATATCGACGTCACCGAGATTATTGATGGATTGGTCCATAAAACATATCTGGTTCGGGTCGATGATGAGCAGTTTATCCTGCAACGAATCAACACCTATGTGTTCAAGGAAGCGGACAAGGTTATGTCAAATATCCAGGTGGTCACCGCCCATTTGGAACAGGATCCGGCCTTTCGACTTCAGGTCCCTTCTTTAAAACGGGCTATTCATGGAGATTTGGCTTTTGAAGCGGCCGATGGAAGCCTGTGGCGTTGTTTTCACTACATTGAGGGGTATACCAGAGAAACGTTGTCTCATGTGCAGGAAGCCTTTGAGGTTGCCCATGCCTTTGGTGAGTTCTCTGCTTCTTTGTCGAGTTTACCTCCCAGTAAGTTGCATTTTACAATTGTTGGATTTCACGATCCCGCTCTGCGCCAGTCCCAGTTTGCCGAATCTTTAAAATTTGGCCTGGTGAACAGGATACAGGAATGTGAAACCGAAATAAGTAAGATTGAAGCATTTAAATATATTGCCAGTGATATGGCAGGGCTAAATATTCCGCTCAAGGTGGCTCACAATGATGCCAAATTAAGTAATGTTCTTTTTGATTTTGCAGGCCATCCATTGTCTGTCATCGATTTGGATACAGTGATGCCCGGATCCCCCTTGCATGACTTTGGTGACCTGGTTCGCAGCATGGCTTCGTCGGTGCGGGAAGACCATGATGAAACAAGAGATGTCTTCTTAAACCGATCCATTTTTGATGCCCTGGAAATGGGTTTTTTAGAAGGTGCTTGTCAGACTTTGACACCAAAAGAATCGCAGCACCTCAAATTGGGAGCAGCCTATATTATTTTTGAACAGGCCATGCGTTTTCTCAGCGACTATTTATCCGGTGATACTTACTATCGTATTAAAACACCTGACCATAATTTAATCCGGGCCCGTAATCAGATCACATTGCTGGAGTCTTTTATCGGCCAGATTGGTTAGGGAAACCCCAAATAGATTTTCGAAGAATTGTTTTTACCATGAACGGGGTTGATAGAGGTGCCCTAACGCATCAGTCGATTTCATCTAGAGCTGTTTTGCGGTGATAGTGAATACCGGTACATTATTCATGGCACTTACCTCAAAGAAAAGCTGCCTAAAAAATTAACAGCGTTGTAACCCTCATTAACATTTTCCTTCGGTCTTAAAGGAAAGTTTGTAATACTAAAATCTTTAAGCCATGAAAAAGAGAATCATTTATTTAGCCGCTGTTTTGATGAGTTATACGACTGTCGTATCTGCCCAGTTTTATGCCGGGGTTCGCGTCGGGGGTAATATCAATAATGTAAGTGTTCCGTCACTTCTTGATGTATTGATATCGGATTTTCAATATATGCCTGGTGTGAATGTCGGTCTGACCGGAGAATATGATTTTAGTAATCATTTTTCCCTGGTATCGGAGGTAATTTATCAGGAGAAAGGATTTCGAATTCGTGAAAACATGAATTTTGATCTTTTAAATATCGATATACCTCTAGGAGTGCGAATTGATACCAGGGTTCGATATATTGATGTGCCGGTTATGGCTAAGTATGCCTTTGGAAATGGAGCGGTCAGGGCATATATTGCCGGAGGGCCTCAGGTTAGTTATGCAATGAATGGTAGAATTAAAACCAGAGCCGATCTGCTTTTTGATTTTAATATCACGAATATTCCCATTAATTTTTCAGCCGTTAATTACCGTCGCTTTGATGTGGCAGGAGTTGTAGCAGCAGGAGTGGATATACCAGCTGGAAATGGAAAGGTATTTTTCGATGCCCGATACAGTCATGGTTTAAATGATTCTTTTAAGTTACCGGTCATTGATCTGAATATCAGGAATCATGGGTTTGGATTTGGCATTGGTTATAAAATGGGTTTTTAGGTTAATAGAAGTTCTCTAAGGTTTGTAAGTTGGCAGCTCTCATATGGGAACTGTCAACTTCTTTTTTATTCGGTCTTCAACCCTGGTCTGAAAGAACAATGGAAAATCAATCAAATTCGTTTCCTGGTTCTTATCTGCTAAAACTTTAACCCGGATTAATATCTATTACGAGGTAAAACTGCTGCAAATACGGGCACATAAGCCCTTTTTGATTCTCACTCCCGCGCAGCGCGCGGGACAAGCTATGATAGTGACTATGTCTGCGAGTCAAAAAGCGCTTGGAGTACCCGTCTTTATTGCATTCTTACATCTCACTACAACTCAATAAATAATCCAGGTTTAAGCGAGGCCGCTACGTATTGCAGTGGCATCACCCAATTCCCCATACTTTATTAGTAATCTTACCGGTCATTCCACCATTTCTTGCAATCAAAGGTATTCGACCTTCGGCTGTTTCCCAGCGTTTATCCTTAACTTTATCCCGATGCTTTCAATTTCAGGTTACCAGTTGCACCGGCTGTTGGACTTTCCTACACTCATAGAGGCTATGGAAGATGGGTTCCGAAGTGATATTCATGCCCCACCCCGTCATCATCATTCTTTTGGGGATCACAGCATCTTATTACTGATGCCTGCCTGGGAACAAGGGAAATATCTGGGGGTCAAACTCATCACGGTAAATCCTTTTAACCGTGGATCGGGATTGCCCTCTATTCAGGGTCTTTATTGCCTGTTTAATGCAGAAACCGGAGAACCGGTTGCCCAACTAGATGCCCCGGTATTGACTAATTACAGAACTGCTGCAGCCAGTGCCTTAGCCGCCCGATTCCTGGCCCGGAAGAATGCTCTTAATTTTTTAATGATCGGGACAGGAAGTCTCGCCCCATATCTGATTAAAGCCCATTGTACAGTCAGAAACTATCAGCGGGTGATGGTTTGGGGCCGGGATAGAGAAAAAGCGCAAAAGCTGGTGAATGAGCTGAAAGATCAAGTGGAAAATATCGAGGTCGGACCCGACGACCTTCAGATCGCTATTGAAAAAGCTGAGGTAATTAGCGTAGCTACCTTGAGTGAATCTCCTCTCGTGAATGGTTCGTGGTTGTCACCAGGCACGCATATTGATCTGGTGGGATCCTATAAACCCAATATGCGTGAGGCTGATGATCTTACGATCGAAAGGGCTACTGTATATATTGACACCCATCACGGGCTCCATGAGAGCGGGGACCTGGTGCAACCAATCCGGAAAGGGATTTTATCGGAATCAACTCTGGGTGGTACCCTCACAGAGCTATGCCGGGGATCAAAAAATGGACGTACCAGTGAGCAGCAAATCACACTCTTCAAGTCTGTAGGACATGCTTCAGAAGATTTAATCTCTGCAGTACTGGCCTATCATAAATATGGATCTGTCTTTAGTTTATAATTATGGACGATGCAATCATCATTAATCAGCAGATTCAAATACCTGTCTCGGAAGTGAAGATCAAGACTATTCGCTCCGGTGGCCCTGGTGGACAACATGTCAATAAAGTGGAAACGGCTATCCAGCTTCAGTTTGATATACGGAATTCTTCATTACCAGATGAACTAAAGGAAAAAATTCTGTTGAATTCGGACAAGAGAATCAATAAGAGTGGTGTACTGATCCTTCGGTCAGATACCTATCGCAGTCAGGAAAAAAATAAGGAAGTAGCTATTGAACGCCTGATTGATTTTATCAGACCTTACACAAAAAAAAGAAAGAAGAGAATCAACACACTGCCTACCAAAACTTCATTGGCCAAAAGGAAAGCCTTCAAAATAAACCGAAGTCAGATCA
>JBGTCB010000173.1:0-9863 GCA_041748995.1 Saprospiraceae bacterium
GTTAATGGCACTGCTAAGATACGTGAGGAGTAATTTGTAATGGGCTGTGCTGCTCCTGGCCGGGGTATGTTGTCTGACTTCGGAGTCAAAAAGACTAAGACCGAAGGCATCACGCTGTTTTTTTAAAAGCATCATAATTGAAGCAGCTGCCAGCGATGACCACTTTAGTTTATTGAGCTTCTGGTGATTCAATTCGATCTCCGGATAATACATGGAGGATGAGATATCAAGTACAATCTGACATCTCAGATTTGTTTCTTCTTCGAATCGTTTGGTAAACATCTTGTCGGTCCGGGCGTATACTTTCCAGTCGATATTCCGGGTACTTTCTCCCTGGTTGTATATCCGGTGTTCGGCAAATTCGACAGAGAAACCATGAAAAGGACTCTTGTGCAAGCCAATGATAAAGCCCTCGACCACTTGTTTGGCTATGAGGTCAAGATTTTCGAGTTCCTTGACATTGTATTGATCGAAAAAATTCATAATAGTTTAAAAATAAAAAAGCTCCTATTCAACAACGAAGAATAGGAGCGGTAATTTCAACGATATGGTATATACTGCAAACAGTGTTTTATGACAAATGCCCATCAATCATTGCTGTGAGTGCCTGCTTTGTAGCTGTACCCACATGCTTACCCACTACCTCACCATCCTTAAGAAAGAGAATCGTTGGGATACTTCTGATCTGATATTTGAATGAAACCTCCGGTTGCTCGTCTACATTTATTTTGCCTATCAAAGCTTTTCCATCGTATTCTTTAGCCAGGTCCTCGATGATCGGACCTACCAAACGACACGGACCGCACCACTCTGCCCAAAAATCAATCACGGTCAATCCTCCTTTGTCAATCGCAGTTTCCTGAAAGTTGTTGTCAGTAAATTCGAATGTCATTTTAGTCTAATTTTTACTTTAGTTTGTGAATTAAAACTTAACAAGCTGCAAAATAACAAGATAATCCTGTAGAGATGCAGTTTTATGCATAGTTAACATCAGGGAGTGGTAGCAGGTTCAAGGAAAACTAAAATTTGTCTTATGTTTTACAATATTGATCGATGAAGGTGTCTCGCATAAAATTGACCGGCATCACCCTGGGGATCCTGGCCCTTTTAATCCATTGGTTTTGTCCACCTGAATATATTGAAATCATCCATGGTAAGGGCTTTTTCCCATTTTTCAGCTGGATACTGGACCATACGGTGGGTCGTCTGCCTTTCTCTATACTGTATGTCATGGTGCTGCTCCTGCTTTTCCTGATATTTCGATTCTCCCGGAAAGTTTTCAATATGCGCCGCGGAAAGTGGTCAGACTGGAAAGAGTTGGTCCTTGGATTATTGTCGGCTTTCGGCTACGTGATCGCTGCTTTTTACTTTTTTTGGGGCTTTAACTACGATCGGGTTCAATTGGCAGACCGACTTACATGGGAAGTACAATCCATTACAAAGGAAGAATTTATATCTGAAGCCAGCTTGCAGGTCAAACATTTGAAATCCTTCACCCGGGAAGATAGACAAGGAATGGAAGAAAGTCTGGCATACAAGCACTACAGACTTCTCGAAGTCGCGATCCGCCAGGAAGCCGTTAAGCTTGCAGTGTCACTGGGTTATTTGGGAAGAACGAAGGTTCGATGCCGTCATCTGGCACCTTCCGGTATTTTGTTGAGAATATCTACTGCAGGTTTCTACAATCCGCTGTCTGGAGAATGTAATATCGATATGGGTTTGCACCCGCTGCAAAAACCATTCTCAATGGCCCATGAGTTTTTTCACGGCATGGGCATAACGGGCGAAGGTGACTGCAATTTTTTGGCGTACTTACTATGTCATAGTTCGAAACATGACTTCATTCGCTATTCCGGAGAACTGGGCTACTGGAGATATCTGCAACATACCCTCAGACGAACCGATGTCGGAATTTATAAGGAACTGACGGCAGAATTGCCGGAAATGGTGGTCGGTGATCTTCTTGCCATTGATGAGCAAATGGATCTATATCCGGACATTGCTCCCCGGTTGCGCGATGCAATCTATTCAGCTTACCTCAAATCAAATAAGATTCATGATGGACTGGACAATTATAATCGAATTCTGCAGCTGATTATCAATTGGCGCAGGAATGGAGAAATACTGTAAATGTGAAAAAAAACAGTCTGGGATATTCCGGTACACCACTTTATAAGAAACTGGGCATGAAGCGAGGTTCCAGGTGGAAGTTAATTGACATCCCCGGGCACTACTTTGAAATCTTAGGTGACGTGGAAGAAGTGACATTTTTAAGCGAAGGGGAAGATCTTGATGGAATTCATGCTTTTACCAACCGGATTGAGGATATGGAGCAATGTCTGATTAAAAGCAGCCGGGAGATTCATAAAAAGGGATTTATCTGGATTTCCTGGTATAAGAAGAGCTCCGGATTACCGACCGAAATTACAGAAGACCAGATCAGGGACACCGCTCTGTCTTTTGGTCTGGTGGATATTAAGGTTTGTGCAGTTGATGAACATTGGTCTGCACTAAAAATTGTCTGGAGAGTAAAAAATCGCTAAACCGGGATTATTCATTAGGGTTTCGTCATGAAAGGCAGAAGTGCAATAAAGACGGGTGCTCCAGAGGTTTTTGAGGGCATGAATGAGCGATTTGTGCCTTAGAGGCACAACGAAGATCTGGTAGATCTTCGAGCGAATGAACCGCTAGCGGATGGGAAAGCATGGTCACCATCATGGCGAGCATCAAAAATCGATGATGTGCCCGTATTTGAAGCAATTCTGCCTTGTAATAGAAAGTCTAATGCATTATCCCGGTTAAAGCTGCAACAATCAGTAACTTCCGGACATTAATCTTTTACCATTATCTTTATGGTATAAACTGAATTCTATTGGCTTTAATTGATAATCATGGCAGGCTGGTGAATTATCTGCGATTGGCGGTGACGGATCGTTGTAATCTGCGGTGTTTTTATTGTATGCCTGAAGAAGGCATTGATTATGTCAGAAGGTCCGATTTATTAAGTTTTGAAGAAATGGTTCGACTAGTCAGGTGCCTGGTAGATCTGGGTATCGAGAAACTCCGGATCACTGGGGGAGAACCATTTTTAAGGAAAGATATGATGCGCTTTCTGCACATGATGTCCACATCCGGTTTGAAAGAGATTCATATCACTACGAATGGAACATTGACCTTGCCCCATATTCCAAAGCTAAAAACACTCGGAATCAGTTCAGTCAACCTTTCACTTGATACGCTTGACCCTCAACGGTTTAAACAGATAACTCGACGAGATTCATTTGAAGTGGTGATGCAAACTTTTCACCGTCTTTTGGAGGTGGGGATAAAAACCAAGATCAATATGGTGGTCATGGCTGATAAAAATACCGATGATATCATTTCTATGGCCAACCTGGCGCGGTTGCACCCGGTCAATGTCCGCTTTATCGAGGAAATGCCCTTTAATGGGTCGGGAAATCAAGCCTCTCAACTCACCTGGGATCATAGCAGAATCCTTCGGGAACTCCGATCAGCCTATCCGTCCATAAGCATGCAACCATTTAAGATCGGAGCAACCGCTACAACGTATGATATAGAGGGTTTTTCTGGTAATGTGGGTATCATAGCTGCTTATAGCCGGACATTTTGTGGAACCTGTAATCGATTGCGGATTACACCACAAGGTATGATCCGAACCTGCTTGTACGACGAAGGAGTATTTAACATACGCGATTTAATGCGCCAGGGGGCTAGCGATCAACAAATGAAGGATGCAGTGGTTCAGGCGGTCAGTCAACGGGCAAAAGATGGTTTTGAAGCAGAGGCTCAACGCTGGAATCATATCTCAGAATCGATGTCAACGATAGGAGGTTAATCATGATCTCCGTTAGTGAAGCCCTGGCCCTGCTCAAACAGTATCCGATCCGGCTGGAAAAAGAGACCATAGAACTCGATCAGTCCCCGGGACGTGTCCTAGCAGAGCCGATTTATGCTGATCGTGATTTTCCGCCTTACAATCGGGTGGCTATGGATGGAATCGCCATCAGTTACAAGGCATTTTCGTCAGGTCAAAACAGGTTTTTAATCGAAAAGACTTTGGCGGCAGGAGAATATCAATACGCCCTTAAGGATCAAAATAGATGTGTCGAAATCATGACCGGTGCAGTCTTGCCGGTCGGCTGTGATACCGTCATTCCATATGAGGATTTAAACATCGAAGCAGGAGAAGCTACAATGAAGATAATACCCCGTAGTGGTATGAATATCCATTGGCAAGGGACAGACCGGAAAGTCGGCGATATTATTGTAGCTCAGGGTGCCACCATAGCAGCACCGGAAATTGGAATTGCTGCCACAGTGGGTAGTGCTACATTAACCGTCTTCAAAGTGCCTGCAATTTGTTTGGTTTCGACGGGCGATGAGTTGGTAACTGTCCAGGAAATTCCGGAACCTCATCAGATTCGAAGTTCAAATGTACACGCATTGAAAGCTTCCTTAAGGTGTTATGACTCCCCTATAGTACAGGAACATCTACCGGATGAGAAGGAAACGGTAGAAAAGAAAGTGCATGAGCTGCTTCAAAAATACCAAATCATTATTTTTATAGGTGGCAGTTCTATGGGCAAGTTTGACTTTTTACCCAATGCTTTGAAAGCAGTCGGAGTGAGAGAACATTTTTATAAGGTCAAACAACGGCCAGGTAAACCTTTGTGGTTTGGCAGCCTCAGTAATCACTTTGTCTTTGCTTTACCCGGTAATCCCGTGTCTAGTTTTTTGTGTTTGGAAAAATACTTTAAGCATTGGCTAAACAATAGTTTAGGTTTGCCATATAACGAAGAGTCAGCCCGATTGAACTCAGATTTCACTTTCGAACCGGATCTCACATATTTTCTTCAGGTAGGTTTGAAATCTGAAGATGGTGTTGTCACTGCAAGTCCTGTGCTGGGAGGTGGTTCCGGAGATCATGCAAATCTTGCCGGTGCCGATGCTTTCCTGGAATTACCGCACCAAAGGTCTTTTTTTACGAAGGGAGAAAGTTTTAATCTTGTAAAATTTCGCCGGTAATAAGCACCGGCGGGTCAAAAACCAATAACATGAATGACCCATCATTTTCTCATCTTGACAGCCAGGGTAATCCCACGATGGTAGGAGTTTCACCCAAAGCAGTCACTTTTCGAACCGCTACGGCACAGGCTGTCGTGCAATTGCCAGTAGAAGTGACAATCCAACTACAAGCGGCTGAGATTCACACTAAAAAAGGCCCTGTACTACAAACTGCGATCCTTGCCGGGATTATGGGAGCAAAAAAGACCAGTGATCTTATCCCGCTTTGTCATCCACTTAGCCTGGAAAACTGTAAGATCAGTATCGAATTCAATAAACAACAGGAATTGGTGATACAATGCACTGCGGAAATAACCGGCAAAACCGGGGTTGAAATGGAGGCTCTCACCGGTGCCTCTGTAGCAGCCCTGACTGTTTATGACATGTGCAAGGCTTTTTCTCATGATATTGTAATTAAGGAAATAAAATTAATGGCAAAATCAGGTGGAAAAAGAGATTTCAACAGGAATTCCTAAACCCCTGTTATATGGCTTAGTGTTAGCTGGAGGTTACAGCAGCCGTATGGGTACAGACAAAGCATTTATTTATTACGAGGGATTACCGATGTATCAGAGGGTTTTTCAACTGGTATCACCGTTATGCAGTCAGGTGATCGTTTCCTGCCGGCCGGAACAGAAAAACCTCTTTTCGGGAATACCAGTAATCGAAGATGCCTATCCCTCACGAGGGCCTCTAACTGGTTTGCTCTCAGCCTTTTTGCAATATCCCCAGGTGGCATGGCTTACGGTGCCGATCGATATGCCCAGGCTGGACAGTGAGTTTTTAAAACAACAGCTGATCAACCGACGTAATCCGACGGTGGATGCCACGGTGATCCGGGAGACTATTCACTCTTTCATCCAACCGTTATTGGGTATTTACGAGCCTGCATCCCATCCAGTCATGGTACGACGGTTTCAGACCGGTAATTTTTCATTAAGAGGTTTGATCGAAGAACTAAATGTGACTCTTGTAGAATTCAGTGACCAGCAGCAGATTCTTGCAAATTACAATTTACCCGGGGATTGGGAGACCTGATCGTTTCAGGATATTTTTGATCGGTAAAAGGCACTATATCTAAGTTTTTTATAACACATCGGTAGAATTTTTGTAAAATTTCTTCACCAAATAATTTTCAATGATCCGTTTTGCCATTCTGAAAAAAAACTTGACTCTATTCCTTGTACTCTACCCGTTGTTCATTTTTTCTCAACCGGATTTTGATGTGTTTGATTATTGGCCTCACCGTCCTGACCCTACCCGAAATTTATACGAACAAATTTCGGAGGTTGCACTCAGTCAAATTGAAGATCGAAAAGCAGAAATCCGTAAAATTGAAGGCAAAGAAGGCTGGATTAAAAGACAAAGCCAGGTAAGGGAAAAATTAAAGCATTTACTCATTCCTCCCTTCGATAAAGCAGCATTAAATCCCGTAGTGACGGAAAAACTGCAGCGTGAGGAATTTACGGTGGAAAAAATTTACTTTGAATCCTTGCCGGGTTATTTCGTCACCGCAGCTTTGTTCATACCAAATCATCGGGATGGACCCTTACCGGCGATTTTATTTTGTAGCGGGCATGCCGATGCAGGTTTTCGATCCAATGTGTATCAGCATATGATCATAAATTATGTTTTAAAGGGATTTGTGGTGTTGGCATTTGATCCAGTGGGTCAGGGCGAAAGGAACCAATATTTCATGGAGGATGGGAAGAAAAAATTTCGCCCTACTCACGAGCATTCCTATGCCGGGAACCAGATCTTTCTGACCGGTTTTTCACCGGCGCAGTATTTTGTATGGGATGGTATTCGGGCAATCGATTATTTGGTCGATCGTCCGGAAGTTGATGCAAGCCGCATCGGGGTGACCGGGCGTTCGGGTGGTGGAACTCAAAGTGCTTATCTGATGGCAATCGACGATCGAATCAAAGCAGCCGCTCCCGAGTGCTATCTCACAACTTTTGAGCAACTGCTGATGTCTGGAGGACCTCAGGATGCGGAACAAAATATTCTGCACTTTCTGGCTGAAGGTCTTGATCTGGCTGATCTTGTCGAGGTAAGGGCACCGGCACCCACGCTGATGGTGACCACCACCCGGGATATTTTCAGCATCCAGGGAGCCCGGGATTTGTACGAGGAAGCTGCTGCTGCATATGAGGTGCTGGGATCTCCCGATCAATTCTCTATGATTGAGGATGATGCTCCTCATCAATCTACTTTAAAAAACAGAGAGAAGACGTATCATTTTTTTCAGAAGTTTCTAGATAATCCTGGGGATCCCTCCGATATCGCTGTGGATGTTTTTTCAGAAGAGGAACTATGGATCACACCTGATGGACAACTCTTTAATAATGGACAAGAAGTCACATTATTTGATTTAAACTTAGGTCGAAGTTTGGAGGTGAAGGCAGCATCTGAAGTAGCCGGGCAAGAGACATTTAAAGGGAAAATCCTTTCGGATAAAATAGCTGAACTATCCGGGTTTATCGAACCTCAGAAATTTCAGAAGATTTTTTCCGGGGCCACCCGATTTGAGGATTTTTCGATGGAAAAGTATTTAGTTGAAATTCACGGAGACTACCATATTCCGGTTATCTGGATGAAACCGGTCCAACATACGGGGAAAACAATTTTACTTTTAGACGAGGCGGGGAAAGCTGCTCATACGGACAGTGTCGACCTGATTTTTGATCTTGTCAAACGCGGCAATCAGGTTATTCTGGCAGATCTGAGTGGTTATGGCGAAATGAAATCAAGCTTTCGGGGTGATGCACATATCGATGAAATCCCTTTAAACATATGGTATGCTGGTGCCCTTACCACAAGATATCCTGTCGCATTACGGGTGGAAGAGATATTAACCGTTTGTGATTTTATCCGGGCCAGTCAGGAAGGCAGTCAGGATCTGATAGCGATAGCCTATGACGTTGCTGCTACAGACCTCCTAATGGCCTGTGCTCTTGGTGCCAGATTCGAAGCAGTGGCATTACTTCAGCCATTGGCTACGATGCAATCTGTGTTGAAGAGCCGGGATTATCTTGTAAAGTACATTCCTTCTTTGATTCCCGGTGCAGTTCAATTTTTTGATTTTCCGGATCTGGTCCGCCAATTTGTACCAGGGAATTTATTCATTGCAAACTCCAGATCAGCCAATGGGACTCCAATGGATATTCAATCAGTCGAAGATTTGTACCAGGATTACCCGGGAGAGATAATATTGCTAGTGGATAAAGAAGATGGTCTGGTCGATCAAAGTATATTAAGCTGGCTTGATCAATTTTGATATTTGATTTCAGGGATGGGCAGCAACCCAGACTTCTCCATCTTCAAATATTTCTTTTTTCCAGATTGGAACCGTCTCTTTCAAGGTATCAATGGCATAACGGCAAGCATCAAAAGCGGCCGCCCGATGGGGTGCAGATACTGCAATGATCACTGCGATTTCGCCAATCGCCAAAAGTCCGGTCCGGTGATGAACACTCACCTTAAGCACCGCAAATTTATCAAGCAGTGTTTCGGTTATTTTTTTGATCTCAGAAACCGCCATAGGTTCATAGGCTTCAAAATCAAGGTGTGTGACCATTTTACCCTGAGTTTGATTTCTGACGGTTCCGATGAAGATATCTATACCACCCGAATCCGGAGATCTTACAAATTCGTAACACTCCTCGATTGACAAAGGGTCCTTCGATAGGATAATGTCGACATTATTCGAATTCATAGATAATAAAGGTACGAAAGAGATAGATGCAAGGAGTGAAACCCTTCCAGCTGACCTTTTTTTGAGAAAGAAGTCCGGATTGGCTCTACTGGGTTTCGAGTGTTATCCACCACTGACGGGTGGTATGATGACTACTTCATCCCGATCTTCGATCAAAATGCTATCATCTGCATATGCCTGATTCACTGCCACTGCCAATGATCTCAACTTATAGAAATCCGGGTATTTTTCGACCAAATGTTCTTTTAAATCAGCAACGGAAATATTGTCTGGCAGATCCAGCTCTATAGTTCTCTTGCCAATAATATCTTTAGCTATCCCGAATGCGAGAATTTTAATCTTCATAGATGCAAAATTAGTGAATTAATCAGAGGCTGATTCTTCCTTTGACGGAAAGAGATAGGAAATCGCACCGATATAGCACCCACTGATTTTCCTGGATAGGTTTAACAATGCTTTCTCCATAGTTAATTTAGTTTGCTCGGGTGTTAAGAATTTGATCACGAGGCCTGCTTTTTAAAGCGATGTCACCCCTTTGGAGGTGCGACACCGCGGTCCAGGATACGGATAGCGCTGAGTAAATATCTGCCAAAGCTGTTGTCTGCAACTTTCCTTAACCGTAGGTTTGCCATGGAACAAAATTCTGAGCCATTTGGACAGTCCCTTAGCCCGCAAAGTCAGTGAAGCCTTCCGGAATACATATGGTAACCTGCCGGTCATCATGAGCAGGGCTCCCGGAAGAATTAACATCATTGGTGAGCATATCGACTATAATGATGGTTTTGTCCTGCCCGTTGCGATTGACCAATACATTGTTGCTGCGCTGTCGCCCAACGGAACCGACTTATTATGCCGGGTGCATGCTCTAGATGTAGGTGAAACGATAAGTTGGAATCTGGATCAACCTCTTCTTGAGCGTCCGGTTTGGCTGCATTATATATACGGATCTTTGATGGAGTGGTATGGAGCCGGTTGGGCTCAGGGAGGTCTCGATATTCTTTTTTCAGGGGAAATTCCTACCGGTTCCGGATTATCATCATCGGCTGCCCTGGAAGCTTCC
>JBGTCB010000174.1:0-6912 GCA_041748995.1 Saprospiraceae bacterium
TGATAATATACTTCTGGATGTCCTGGTCATGAATGACGATCTGGAGAAGGTCATTACTCTTTTGAATTGGAATGATGATAGTGGTCTTCTGCTGGAGCATGCAGATTATCTTCATAGAAAAAATAGAAAGTATTTGATACAGGGCCTGGAAAATGCAATTGCACGTCATCTCCGTGATCACATCGGTTATCAAAGTGCTGATTACATTATCCACGTATTTACCCGCCTAAGCAGACTAAAACTTGATTCTGTGATCGAAGAATTATATCGGTTTATTCTGCAGAAGTTTCCTGAGAGGACCTACCTAATCAAGTATTTAAAGGAGTCAGCCGTATGAATATGGAGCTCTGGTGGCTGGGCAAAACAAATCTCAAATATTTGCAACCCGGTATCACGGACTATCTTACAAGAATACAGCATTTTCATCGATTGGATTTAAGAGAGTTTACCCCTGTTAAGGTCAAGAGAAAGGAAGATCAATCAATTTTCGATGATCAGAGTCTTTTGAAGCAGATTGACGTTCGGGACCTGGTTATTCTGCTGGATGAAAGTGGTGAGCAGATGTCCTCTCACAATTTTGCCCGATTTTTAGATTCAATACTTAGTAAACCGGTTCGAAAAATAATATTTATCATTGGTGGAGCTTATGGTTTTGGTGATTCGATGCGGCAAAGAGGAGATCACTTTTTGAGTCTGTCGTCCATGACCTTTACGCATGATATGGTGCGTCTTATCTTTCTAGAGCAATTATATCGTGCGTTTACAATCAAAAACAATTTACCTTACCATCATTAAAGTTTGTATAATAGCATAAAAGAAAAATATAAATGTCAATAACGCTCATTCTGGTCATTATTACCTGTCTGGTCTCCTACCTCTGTTTTAATAATCAGCAATTATTTTACAAGTTGGCCCACTGGCCCGCAAAGGAGTATTATCATAAAGAATTTCATCGGTTGATCACATCGGGTTTTGTTCATGGAGGATGGCTTCATTTGTTGATTAATATGTTCGTATTGTGGAATTTTGGTGAAATTGTTGAAAGACATTTTATTGTTTTTTTTGGACCAGTTAAGGGCGCGGTTTATTTTGTGTTGGTCTATTTATTAGTGATCATTTGTGCATCTCTACCCAGTTATTTTGAAAAGAAAGACAATGAGAACTATTTGGCAGTAGGTGCTTCCGGAGGGGTTTCGGGGATTGTCTTTATCTACATTTTATTGTATCCGTGGGAAATGTTGTATCTGTATGCGATCATTCCCATACCGGGAATTATTGCCGGGGTGCTTTATTTGTGGTATTCGTCGTATGCATCCAGGAATGTGCAAG
This sequence comes from Saprospiraceae bacterium, assembly GCA_041748995.1. Lineage (GTDB taxonomy): Bacteria > Bacteroidota > Bacteroidia > Chitinophagales > Saprospiraceae > JABDMH01. The sequence continues at coordinate 1,330 of JBGTCB010000174.1, forward strand.
ACCGGATCGATCATCAGGCACATTTTTACGGGGCACTTTTTGGCCTGGTTTTTACCCTGTTACTAAAACCATCTTTACTCCCGGCTTTCTTTCGCAGCCTGGTGAATGATTTTCCTCTTTGACTTAATAATGGGTAGAATCTTCCACTTCCGAAGGATTTAACGGGCATCAATAAAATGTCAATTAAATGATTAGATTTACTTGCTATTTTGAGATTTCTGTGATTATAAGATGAGAGCTTTAGTGATTTCTGGTGGTGGATCCAAGGGGGCCTACGCAGGAGGTGTGGCTGAATATTTGATAAAGGACGAAGGTATTGAATACGATCTGTTTACCGGCTCATCAACCGGAGCATTGCTGGCTCCCTTGCTTGCAGCAGGGGAAATTGATCATGCAAAAAATGTCTATACCAACGTAACCGAGAAGGATATTTTTTCAGCCAATCCGTTTGTTATCCGTAAAAAAAATGGAGTCTATAGTTCAAGGATTAATCATCTCGGAATTCTGAAAATGTTTCTGAAAGGAAAAAAAACCTTCGGAGAAAGCTATGCGCTACAGGATTTGATAAGGAATACCTTTACAGAAGAGCATTATAACCGCATCCGGTTGAGTGATAAAAGGGTGGTTATTGCCGTTTCAAATTTTACCTGCAATGTGGTAGAGCATAAATATCTGCGGGACAGTACCTATGAGGAATTTACGGAATGGATATGGATTAGTTCCAATTTTGTACCATTTATGAGCCTTGCAGTTAAGAATGGGCAGGAATATGCGGATGGAGGCTTTGGAAGTTTTATTCCTATTGAGGAAGCAATTGATGCCGGAGCGACAGAAATCGATGTAATTATTCTGACTCCCCGTATCAAGCTGGTAAAAAAGTTACCCAGCAGAAATGCTTTTTCACTACTTCTATCTTCACTGGATTTTATGTTATCACAGATTGCAAGAGATGAAAAATACATCGGACTTTTGGAAAGTATGCATCACAAGATAAAAATACGGTATTTTCATACACCACGGGCCCTCACTGACAACAGCCTGATTTTTGATCCTCAGCAAATGCGGTTATGGTGGGAGGAAGGAAGAGCCTTTGCCCGCAAGGGTTCTGAGAAGCGATTAAGCGTAGTGGATCCAACCGAGCTGGGATTAATTCAATGAGAGCGCACCTCTATTAATCTTCTTCTATCAAAATCCCCATCTTGCCGATCTGAGCGTCACGGATAGCGGTCATGATCTCTGTCTGGGTATTCATTACAAAGGGTCCATACTTTTTTACCGGTGCTCCAATCGGCTCACCGGAGAGCAACAATAACCTGCCCGGGCTATCGATTTCAAGGTTTATCCGGGTTCCATCGCTTTCAAGCACAGCCAGCATTTTCGATTGAATGACGGTATCTTCCATCCGGATCTGACCATCTAAGAGATAAAGTAAACTGTTCCATCCTGCCGGCACAGTCAGGCTAAAAGGACCGGTATCCACCATACTCACGTTTAAAATCAACAGTTTACTTTCGGTTTGGATCGGACTTGTGAGGTTTTGGTACTGGCCGGCTACGAGCGACCACTGAATGCGGCCGTTTGCGTCCGAGCCGGATGGTGTATTTTCTTTGGTGAGTGATTGATACGAGGGTTGCTTCATTTTAGCAGTGGGTGGTACATTGACCCAAAACTGGATAATTTCGAGTTCACCGCCTTTTTCAGCCAGGTAGGAAGCCGGTCGTTCGGAATGTACAATCCCCATTCCACTATGCATCCATTGGGTTCCACCTTCTTCGACCACCTGGTCATTTCCCCGGCTGTCCCGATGCCGGATTGCTCCCTTTATTATCAGAGTAACTGGTGAAAAACCCCGATGGGGATGAGCACCGATCCCTGTTTCTCTGGCTTTTTGACCTCCCGGCAGTATAGTGGCCACGTGATGAATCAACAGGAAAGGATCGACCTGGTCGAGATCATCAGTGGGTAGAGCCTGGTCTAACAGGATGCCACTCATATTGATTTTCTGGGCTTGGGTGAGTTGTTTTAGTTGTTTATTTGACATATCAGAAATTCAATTAGGGTGGAAAACAGCTGATAAACAGGAAAGGTTTAACTCAAAAAGTTGTTGAAATACTCAAACTTGCTGGTATTTGTCCTGATCATTTCTTTGTTTAGAAAGACCACTTTCGCATCTCGTCGTGTCTAAGTAATAGATTATCAGTAACATGGAAGCTGGTCATTTGCTTCGTATCGACGTGCAGAGAGCGTTTCTGATAAGTTAAATGGTCAAAATTTGTTAATACCAGACGGTACTGAATTATTTTTTTGCTTTTAATGTTAAATAATTGTAAACTTTGTGTAAATTAAATATTAAGATGAAATTTAGGGAGAATCAGCGTTTTCAGTATTGGGAAGTGAAAGGTATGCTCTTATTGCTTGGTCTGATCGCCACGTACCGGGTGGTAGAGGATCTCATCAATGGTCCAGGCCAAAAGATTTGGACCTATCTGGTGATCGGCGTGTTTTTGCTGCTGAGCTATATTTGGGTCAATCGACTGAAAATGGAGGTTGTCATCGGCAAGAAAGGCATAAAATACGAGTTGCATCCTCTTGACACCAAACACAAGATCAAGTGGAAGGATGTGGAATCGATCCAGGTCGTTGATGCTTCGGTTGCCTCCCAATTTAGTGGGTGGAACAAGTATTTTGGTCATGATCAAAGGTATGCCAGTCTGGTGGGGCGAAAAGGACTTAGGATTAAGATGAAAGATGGTCATGAGATCCTTATTGGCTTGAAAAGACCCTATGAAGCAGCTAATTTTATTGATCAACTTCCAGAACGTCAGACAGAACAATTAAATTAAAGGGTCAGGCTCTGTTTCAGAGAGAGGAGGATCTACATCCTCCGGCTCGGTTACGGCTCGGTCATTCCTAAAATCTCAACGCATTTCATATCCCAGGATATAGCCTGGGCTCTCGCTGTTTACATTCACAACTCCCAAAAGAATATTTTTTATTTTCAGAAAGAGGAGTGCCAATATCCTCCGATTTGGGATCCCTCTTGCTCGGTCATCCTATAAATATTAACACCTATGATTTGTAATTACAGAGAAAGGAGGAGCTCCATCCTCCGGCTTGGTTACGGCTCGATCATTCCTAAAATCTCATCGCATTCAAATCCCAGGATATAGATCCTGGGCTCTCAACTGTTCACCAACGACATTGCGGTCTACCGAAATATTCGGAATTTCAGAGAGGAGGAGGATCTACTTCCTCCGGCTCGGTTACGGCTCGATCATTCCTAAAATCTCAACACATTTCAAATCCCAGGATGTAGATCCTGGGCTCGCAACCTTACCGGCGACAGCCTGATATACCGAAATATTCGTGAATACAGAGAGGTGAGGATCTCATCCTCCGGCTCTGTTTTCCGCAAAATGCAGGATCGATATCCTACACCTTGCACCTGTAATATGAACGCTTGTGATTTGTAATTACAGAGAGAGGAGGATTTCTTAGATTTAAAGGATTTACTAATCGAATGAAACTCAGGTTGACATAGATTATGAAACCAACCAATCAACGAGCGTCCGAAGCCCTAAAAGTATACCATTTGTATTGGGACAGCTATTCCAAAGGAGATCTGGAAGCCTTTACCGGTACATTGGATGAAACCTTTGAGATGATCGGAACTTCAGCATCAGAGATCTGCCATACCAAAGCCGAAGGGATAAGGTTTTTACAAGCTCAGATAAAGGAAGTGGTGGGGAAAATAGAGATGAGAAACCGCCAAATCAACGCTGTACCCATCAATGACCTAATACTTGTCAACGAGCAATGTGACCTTTATGTGCAGACCGGACAGGATTGGAATTTTTATTCACAGATCAGGATATCATCCCTATTAAAAGAGACCGGGCAAGGATGGAAAGTAGTACAGCAACATGGATCTCTACCTGATGTAAGAGTACAAGAAGGGGAGACCATCGCCTTAGAAAAAATCAGCAAAGAAAATCTAGAACTCCGCGATGCGGTCAGGCGACGCACTGCCGAACTGGAAAACAAAAACCGGGAACTTGAAATAGAAGCGGCACTTGAGAAAGTGCGTGCCGTAGCCATGGGAATGAAAAAACCTGAGGACATGCTGGCTATCTGTCGCTCTATTTCTGAGCAGCTGCAACTTTTTGGAGTCACACAGATCCGCAACATTCAGACAGCCCTCATTGATGAGGAAAAGGGAATCTATCTCTGCTACCAGTATTTTACCCCTTATGGCAAAGAAGCCGTAGAAAAAACTGAATATCTCAAAAGCCCCGTGGAGCATGAGATGGTCAGGAAAATGCTCGCTTCGGAAAACGCCCACTTCACCAACCGATTAAGTGGCAAAGAACTCGAAGAATTTCGGGAGCATCGAAAGGCTGAAAACCATTTTCCCGATCCGCTCCTGGATGAAGCAGAAGACCTGAGTTATTGCTTCCTTTCCATCGGTCAGGGTGGTTTGGGCCTGACACTTTATCAGCCTTTGGAGGGAGGAACTCTGGAACTATTCAAACGCTTCCACCAGGTTTTTTCGCTTGCCTACCACAGGTTTAGGGACATCAACAAATCAGAAGCCCACGCACGGGAGATTGAAATTGAACTTGCGCTGGAAAGGGTCAGGTCACAGACCATGGCTATGCACAACAGCGAGGATGTGGGGAAGTGTATCGTCAAGATGTTCAGTGAACTCACTGCCTTAGGGGTTGATGAAGGTACCCGCTTTGGTATCGGAATCCTGAACCACGACAACGAAAACATACAGCTTTGGACGGCTTCCAAAGACGGGGAAGAAGTCAAAATGCATATCGGCAACCTGAATATGAGCTGGCATCCCTTGCTGAAAAGTGCCCGTAAGGCTTGGAAATCGCAGGTACCTCTCCATCAATATGTTCTGGAAGGAGAAGATTTGGTGAGTTACTACCAAATGATCAAAGATGCACCTGATTATAAACTCCGGATAGATTTAGAAAAATTACCCGAAAGAGAATTCCATTACGGTTTCGTATTTGAACATGGATTTTTTTATGCTTTCAATCCCCGTGAATTTCAACCCGATTTAATTCAAATTACAAAACGATTCAGTTCGCTTTTTGAACAAACCTACCGACGGTATCTGGATTTGGTAAGAGCGGAAGCCCAGGCCCGTGAGGCAGAAATTGAATTGGCTCTGGAACGGGTAAGGGCAAGGACCATGGCCATGCATCATACCGAAAAACTCAAAGATGTCATTCAGGTGGTGTACGACCAATTTGTGGGTTTGAATATCCATGTCGAACATGCCGGATTTATTCTGGACTACAGGGAACGGGAGGATATGCATATCTGGCTGGCAGACCATCAACAAGGCGTGCCAACTGAGATCACCATTCCCTATTTTGATTCACCGCATTGGAACAGTTACCTCGATGCAAAAGCCAAGCAAAAATCTTTCTTTGCCAACCTGCTGTCCTTTGAGGTAAAAAACAAATTCTACCGAGATCTATTCGAGTGGATTCCGGAATTGACGGAAGAAGCGCAGCAAGCCATTTTCAGCAAGCCGGCACTTGCCATCTCCACCGTATTGCT
>JBGTCB010000175.1:0-14811 GCA_041748995.1 Saprospiraceae bacterium
AATTTTTATTTTTTAAAAATTCCGGCTTAAATTCACTAACCCTGCCGGATATTACCGGAACCCGGGCGGTAAAATGTCGTGACAATGGTAAATGAACACCTTCCAGGTCCAGATAATAGTTACTGCCATCCAATCCCATCACCCTTAAAACCGGAGTTCGCTGCGAAATGTCAACATGCAGTACTTCTCTTGAATCGATATATGCATCGGTCTCCACAATAAATGGCTCCTTCCTGAGTGTTTCCTCCAATGTTTGCAGATCCAGATGATCAATCTCTACACCAACCAAATCGAGCTTATAAAGTGCTAATACCTTTTTCTTTATTTCGTCTACTGTAATCAAATCATTACCATCGGTTAAATGTGTCAGGTGATAATCCACCTTTTTTATCTGATGGCGACTCTTATCCTCAATTGCCGCTGATGCTCCCATAAAAAATACGACAGCAGCCGAACACCAGGTCACGGCACTTACTACTTTTAATATGCGGTTCGTATTCCACTTCATAAGGCTATCATTGTCAAATGTCGATGATCATCAATCCTGATTTACTAAGTTCAGAATCTCATTTACTATTTCTTCCGTTGCATTTGGTCTTGCTATTTGCGAACTATTTCTTTCCAATTCTTTCAATCGTTCCTTGTCATGGATGATTTCTAACGCTCTGTTTATCAATGCTTTGGAGGCTTCCTCATCGTTAATCATTTCAGCAGCCCCTCTTTCTGTGAGTGCCCTGGCGTTGGCTGTCTGATGATCTTCTGCCACATTGGGAGAAGGCACCAGAAGAGAAGCTTTACCCAGAGCACACAACTCTGCAATGGTCAAAGCTCCTGCACGGCAAATCACCAGATCTGCACAACCATAAGCCAGATCCATCCGTTCAATGAATACCATGGGCCTTACGTTAGAAAGTCGTGCTGTTTCCGAATCCATATATTGTTCGCGATAATAACTACCGATCTGCCAGATAAACTGGATCTCCGGATGTTCTCTCACGATATCTACATTTTCTGCCATTGCCCGATTGAATGTCTGGGCACCAAGGCTTCCTCCAAAAATTAAAATGGTCTGTCTATCGTAATTCAGATTAAAATAATCACAGGCTGACTTTCGATCCGGCTTATTCAACAAATCTTTTCGAATCGGATTACCTGTCATAACTATTTTATCACTTTTGAAAAAACGATCCATATTTTCATACGCCACACTAATTCGATCTACCTTTTTTGCCAGCCACCGGTTCGTAAGTCCGGCATAAGAATTTTGTTCCTGAATTAAGGTGGGAATTCCCATCCAGGATGCCACTGCAACGGTTGGTGCACTGGCGTATCCTCCTACTCCCACAACCACATCCGGATTAAACTCCTTAATAATTTCATACGCATCTTTTAACGCAACAATTAATTTCATTGGAAACAGCAAATTTTTCCATGTCAAAGATCTTTGCAGGCCACTTACTTTTAGCCCTTTTATTTTGTAACCCGCCTGGGGTACTTTTTCCATTTCCATTTTTCCCACTGCCCCGACAAATAAAATTTGCGTATCGGGATTTCTGCTTACCAATGCATCAGCTATGGCAATAGCAGGAAAAATATGACCCCCTGATCCACCTCCACTGACGATAACCCGATGCACATGCATAATTATTCACGGGCAACTGCCATCTGGGTTTTTTCACTAATTGCCTCGATGTACTTGCTGACACTCAGGATAATTCCAAATGAAATACAAGTAAAAATAATCGAGGTCCCTCCCATACTTACCATGGGAAGGGTTAATCCGGTCACCGGTATTAAATGTACCGATACCGCGATGTTGGCAAAAGCCTGCAAAACCATAGAAAGACAAAGACCGATGGCCAACATGGCACCAAATGTCTTAGGACTTTTAGTAACCAAACGCATACAACGAATCACCAAAAACAGGTAAAGCAAAATGATTACAGCACCTCCCAGAACTCCGTATTCTTCACAAATAATTGCATAAATAAAGTCAGCATACGGATAGGGTAAATAATTATTCTGTGTACTCTGGCCCGGTCCTACGCCAAACCAACCACCTTCTGCAATGGCGATTTTTGCCTGTTGAACCTGATAACCACCTTCCGGATTATTAAAAAATTCGTTGATCCGGGACATCCAGGTTTCTACCCGGACAACGTCGGGAAATACATAACCGATAGCAATGATTCCGGCTAATAAAAAGATACCCAATACCAACAGAATCGTTATATACTTTAAATGTACCCTTCCAATAAACATCATCAGCAGGCAACTGGCAAATAATATTCCGGCACTGGACAAATCTGCTGGTGCAATTAACCCGCAAACAATTAATACCGGCACGATGATCGGAACAAAAGCACCACTAAAATCCTTGATAAAATCCTGCTTAAAAGCGATCGAACGTGCCAGGTAAATGATTAATGCAATCTTGGCAAAATCGGAAGGTTGAATAGTAAGACCCGTTCCCGGAATCTGTATCCAGCGTCGGGCCTCATTGATTTCGGGGGCAAAAAGTAGGGTGCATATCAATAATACGATAGAACTGACCAATAGCACGGGAGCTATCAGCGAATATCGCATATAGTACATTAGATGGCAAATATAGGTAAACGATAATCCGCCTACTAAAATGATAAAATGTTTAATGATATAATATTCGGTATTACCCCCTCTTTCTTTGTATGCCAGGGTCTCTGTCGAACTGTAAATAGCAACCAGAGAGAAGGATGCCAAAAGGGCCACTATCAGCCAAATCAGCATATCGCCTTTTAGCTCGTTGTATAGTTTTCCTTTTATCGACAGCAATCTTTCCATCTTTATTTTGAGTCGGTTCTTCTTTCCTTTGGTTTATACTCTTTTTAAAAGGGAGCCGGATGAGAGAAATACTCTCATCCTCTGGCTCTTTTTCTTCATCAATCTTATCTCCGCACACATCTCCCTTAGTCGAACAGCCCTTTTTTGGCTTAAAAAAATGTAGTTTTCTTCTTATGTAAAGCTCTTATTTATTACTATCTACAAATATATATATTTTATTCAAAGATAGTATCTTACAGATGTTTTTTTTAACTAATATAAGTTTTTCTATATGCGTATCACCTTATTTTTAAGGTGATAATGGTAAAAACTGCCAAAAGTATCCCAACAATCCAGAATCGAGTGACTATTTTCGATTCATGCATACCCAATTTTTGATAATGGTGATGTAATGGAGCCATCTTAAAAATCCGGATTCCTTCACCGTATTTTTTCCGGGTATATTTAAAATAGAAGACCTGAATTACGACTGATAGATTCTCGACAACAAAAATTCCGCACAATACCGGAAGCAACAACTCTTTGCGCAGTAAGATGGCCATGGTAGCGATAATCCCACCAATCGTCAAACTTCCCGTATCTCCCATAAAGACTTTGGCAGGGTAAGCATTATACCATAAAAACCCTATGCATCCTCCCAGAAAACAGGCCGAGAAAATAACCAGCTCTTCGGAATAAGGCAGATATAAAATACCCAGGTAGTCAGCAAATAGATTATGCCCGGATACATAAGCTAAAATTCCCAGGGTAGCACCAATTATGGCTGAAACTCCTGTCGCCAGTCCGTCAAGACCATCGGTTAGATTGGCAGCATTCGAAATCGCGGTCACGACCAGAATAACAAAGGGAATAAAAAGTAACCAAACCCATTTCCGGGCATTGCCTCCAAAAAAAGTCAGTATGGAAGAATAATCAAGATTATTACCTTTCAAAAATGGCATATTGGTTAAAGTAGTTTTTACGTATACCATTTCTTTGGCAACACCCCGTGTATCGGTTGTCTTTACAGTTTCGATCACTTCATAGCCTCTTAAATTTGCTTCTGCTACCTCCATTCGGACCACAACATCCTCATGAACCAACATCACCAGACCGACTATCAAACCCAGTACTACCTGTCCAATGATCTTAAACCGACCCTTTAAACCCTGCTTGTCTTTGAGAAATACTTTAATATAGTCGTCAGTACTACCGATTATCGCCATCCAGATAGTAACAATTATCATAAGTATGATATACACGTTATCCAGCCTGGCCAGCAATAAGCAAGGTATCAGCGTAGCCATAATAATTATGACTCCACCCATAGTAGGTGTGCCTTGTTTTTGCATTTGATCTTTTAGTCCTAAATCACGCACGGTCTCTCCCACCTGTTTTTTCCGGAGAAACCGGATGATCCTGCCTCCCAATAAAATCGAAATCGCTAAAGAAAGAATAATCGCTAATCCAGACCGGAAAGAAATATATCGAAACAAACCGGCACCCGGAAAATCATATTTGTCTTCGAGAAACTGAAATAAATAATAAAGCATATCGCTAGAGCACTACGGTTATTTCATACTAAAAAAAGAAGTGCAGCACCTGACGATGCCGCACATTCTTATACCTGCCTGAGAATGATAAATGGAAATTATTTTTTTAGTCATTTGATGCTTCTGTATTTTACCGGATCAGCCACTAAAGCAGTCCTGTAATATTTGACGGTCATCGAATGGTTTTTTCTCACCTTGTATATCCTGGTAATTTTCATGTCCTTTTCCGGCTACTAAAATAATTCCCCCATTTTTCACCATGGCACTGGCTACCTTAATGGCTTCCTTGCGGTTGGTAATGGAAAGGACTTCGTGCTTTTTTGCAGGAGGAATTCCTTCTTCCATTTCCCGGATGATTTGCTCCGGGTCTTCAAATCGGGGATTGTCGGAAGTTAAAATGACCCGGTCACTGTATTGAACCGCCAATGCTGCCATCACCGGCCTCTTCAGTGCGTCCCGGTTACCTCCACATCCAACCACTGTAATTACCTCCTGGCCTTTCCGCTTGATTTCCTGGATGGTTTCCAGAACATTCTTAAGGGCATCCGGGGTATGAGCATAATCCACAAAAGCTGTAATCCCTCTTACAGAATCCCGAATAACCTCCATCCTGCCAGCGGGAGCCGGAAGACCACTGACTGTTTGTAAAACTGCTAACTTTTCCTGTTCCAGTAACCTGGCGATAGCGTATACTGCCAAAAGATTGCTAGCATTAAAAGCCCCTACCAGCTGACTATGAAGTTCGGTACCATCCACCTGCAGCTGTAAGCCTTCCGAAGTGTTAGCAATGACTTTTCCTTTAAAATTAGCAGCCTTTTGCAAAGCATAGGTATGAACGGTCGCGTGGGTATTCTGCACCATGACCCTACCCCGGTTGTCATCAATATTAACCAGGGCGTGAGCTTCGCTTCCGAGTAAATCGAAAAATCGTTTTTTAGTTTTAATATAATGATCGAATGTACCGTGGTAATCGAGGTGATCATGGGTTATATTGGTAAAAACTGCCACGGAAAAATGGCATCCCTGAACCCGGCCCTGATCCAGCGCATGACTACTGACTTCCATAAATGCATAATCACAGTTTGCAGTGACCATCTCTGCCAACATTCTTTGAAGACTTACCGCATCAGGGGTAGTTAATGTCGATTGCAGAACCCGGTTTTCAATTTTATTTTCGATGGTAGACAGCATGCCGGCCTTGTGCCCAAGCGATGAGAATAATTTGTGAGAAAGCTGGACAATACTGGTTTTACCATTGGTGCCGGTCACTCCCACCAACGATATCTTTTTACTGGGATGACCGTAAAAATTGGCTGCAATCTCCCCGGCTAAAGTCCGGGTATCCGCAACCTTGACAAGACTAATATTTGCAGGAAGTTCTTTAGGTAATTCGGTACCAACGATAACTGTAGCTCCGAATTCGATAGCTTTCTCAATAAACTGATGACCATCTTGTGCCACTCCTTTAATAGCGATAAATAAATAATTTGAATTAATCTCACGACTGTCTATCGCGATTCCCCTGATGATGGAGGAATAATCACCCTGCATTAATTGATGGGGTATCTGATCTAATATTTCTGCAAGGTTTTTCAATCGATATTTATTATTATCCCAGGTAGAGTAAGATCTTCTGTCCAGCGAGTTTAGAACCAGCGGGGACCGACTGTTCCCGTACTCTCCCAAACCCATTAACTTTGACAGACATACCCCTGTTTTCCAATATAAAAATGGCATCTCTAATCCCCATTCCCACTACATTGGGTACCAGTCCATTTTCCAAACTTCGATTTTCCAGAGCGACCTGATCTTCATCCGGTATCAGTATTGCCCACTCACTGTCCGAATGATTCTTATGCTGCAGTCCAACATGTTTCATTACCTGTTGCATGTCACCCGCATAGCCTGCCTGAAAAACGGGAAGTGATGAGATAGAGGCGTCATGTTCCGTGGCAGTTATGTGGGCCATTAACTGAATATCGGTTGCCATACACCGATCGGCAATCTCCCGGAATACTCTACCGGCCACGACACCACCATAGTACCCATTTTGAGTAGGATTATTTACCAGCACGATACAAGAGTATTTTGGGTCTTCAGCCGGAAAATAACCGGCAAAAGATGCCTGATATTTTCGTCCGTCACCTTTCCAGTACTCAAGGAGGGTGGTACCGGTTTTACCGGCAAAAGAATATTCTTTGGTTTTAAAAGTCGATGCCGTACCCCGGATGACAACCCCTTCCAATAATTCCTGAGCTTGTCTGATAGTGGAGGATGAAGCAATTTTCGAATCGACTATCTCCGGTTTAATGCGTGTGATCGTCGAGGTTGCGTCTCTGATTTCAGAAACAATATATGGCCGCATTTTTTTTCCATCGTTTGCCACTGCATTAAAAAAGGCCAGGGTTTGAAGTGGCGTCTGATGTAATTCATAACCATGAGCCATCCAGGCCAGGCTCATGGCATTGTTCCAGGTCTTTGAATACGCTTCTTTAATAAATGGTTCAGCTTCCCCCTCCAGATGGATCCCGGTCTTTTGATCCAATCCAAATTGCTTCAACCTTTTAATGAATTGCCCCGCATCCTTTTTAGTTCTTCCATAGGCATTATCTACTACACGGGCAATTCCGACATTGGAAGATAATTCAAAAGCTCTCCGGATGGTTACTATTTTTTCATTATGCCACTCCGAATCTTTCATCTGAAATTTACCGAATACCGCCCGTCCATGATTAATAAAAACCGAATCTTCCAGATTAACTAAACCGTCTTCCAGCAGCGCCATGACCGATGCCAGTTTAAAAGTCGAGCCCGGTTCCGTTGCATCACCAATCGCATGATTAAATGTCTCTACATAGTTTTCTCCATCTCTGTCCAGGTTTACAATTGCCTTAATAGCTCCTGTTTTTACTTCCATCATAATCACCAAACCAAAATCGGCACGATGTGTCTTTAATCCGTTAGTCAAGGCTTTCTGACAGATATCCTGCATCCGCATTTCCAGAGTAGTAACAATATTTTTTCCTCGTTCGGGCTCGATTTCTGTAAGATCACGGACTGGAATCCAAACGTTCCCTACTCTTTCCATAAGGATTTTCCCCGCATCACCTCTCAAATATTCATCAAAACTGCCCTCAATACCCACCGAAGGAGCATTGGCCCGATGCAGGCCAATGGTACGGGATGCCATATTTCGGAAAGGTTTCATACGACTTGATTTTCTTTCTACAATTAAACCTCCCTTATATTTGCCCAGGCGTATAAGTGGAAAAGATTTTATTCTTTTTAATTCTTCATAGGTGGCATTATTCTTTATCGGAAAATAGCGATCACCGGCATTTCTTCTTCTCACCAACCGCCTTTCAATGGAAGCCGGAGATTCATCTTTAAAAATGTAACGGGATAAATAAATTGCCAACGAATCTACGTGACCATTGAAAATAGATTTAGTCATTGCTTCCGAATTCAGATCCAGGTGCAGATCAAAATATGGTACGGAAGTAGCCAGAGGATATCCGTCAGCGCTATAGATATTGCCCCGATCGGGTTCGATATCAAAATATCTCAATTTGGTACTATCTCCTTTCTCCCTCCATTCGGAAGCTTGAACAACTCCAACATGAATCGTGGCACCGATTAAAACCATCGACACAATAATCAGGATCCCCAGGACTACATAAGCTCGAAGCAATAACTCCTTTTTCTTACTCATCGAGGCCAATATTTTTCGGATTTATGGTTTAACTAATAATTTCCTGGGAAAGCTTCCATCATTGGAAAGCTGGTCGGGACGGACTTGCTCCGCGAGGTTCGAATAAGTAGACTGATAAATGGCATCCGACTTGACTGTCATATACGTCCAGGTAACTTCCTTGATTTCGCTTTTAAGCTGTTCAATTTTTCGAACTTTCTTACCGGCATAATGCGCATTACCTATGTAGATCATCGCCAGCAGAATAAGAAAAAATATATAAGGTAAATTACTTCCGATCTGTTCCGAACTAAAATTTAAAAAACCAGACGATTTCCGGTTTTTATTAATATTGAGATGGTCTTTGCTCATCGGTGTTCATATTTTTTCTGCAATTCTTAACTTGGCACTTCTCGACCGGCGGTTAATCCTTATTTCATCCGGACCGGCGACAATGGGTTTTTTATTGACTGGTTTTAAAATCCAGTCACCTCCACTCACTCCTGTAGTGTCCCGGTTGTCGAAATCTGTTAACCCACTTTTTACAAAGTGTTTGACAACCCGGTCTTCAATGGAGTGATATGTTAGGACCACGAGTCTGCCTCCTGGAACTAACATATCAGCACCCGCAACAAGAAAATCCTGTAGTGATCCAATTTCGTCATTGACCTTAATGCGAATAGCCTGAAAAACTTGTGCTAAGTACCTGGCTTTGTTACCCATTGCCAGAGGCTCGACACAATTTAAAAATTCATGCGTGTTAGAAATTGGCCGTTGTTCTCTTGCTGTGACAATAGCTTTGGCGAGCGTTTTTGAATTCCGTACTTCACCATAGCTACTAAATATGCTTACTAAGTTTTCTTCGCTTTCATGGTTCACAATATCCAGTGCTGATTTGGCTGCTTTTTGATTCATTCGCATATCAAAGACATCACCCTTACTAAAGGAAAAACCTTTCGAGTCAATATCCAACTGATAGGAAGAGACACCTAAATCAGCAAGTATTCCATGTAACCGTTGAATTTGTAAATACCGCAAATAGTGCCTGATAAACCTGAAGTTGCCATTGACCAGCTGAAACCTCGGATCCTGGAGTGCATTTTTACTGGCATCAGCATCCTGATCAAAAGCAATCAACCTCCCTTCATCTGACAAGTGTTTCAGGATCTCCCGGCTATGTCCGCCTCCTCCAAAAGTCGCATCTACATAGATACCATCCGGATCAGTCATCAACGCTTCAATGCACTGGTCTAAAAGTACCGGATGGTGATATTCTGCAGTCATTGATCAGGATCCTTCTGTTTTACCCAAAACTCTTTCGGCCAGCTTGGCAAAATCTTCCGGCTCGCGGTTTAACCACTCATCATAGGTCTTCTTATCCCACATCTCGATCCGGTCGAGATAAGCAAACAGGATGACATCCTTCCTGATTCCGGCATAATCCAGTAAACCCTTGTTGAGTAATATCCGGTCGGCCGTGTCAGTCGTAACATCGCTTACCCCCCGAAAGAAGTAGCGAATGAAATTGCGGTCTTCACTCCGGTAAACATTCAACTCATTGATTTTTTCAAGCGTACTTTCCCAAACTTTTTCAGGATAAATCATCAGACACTTTTCAAAACCCCGGTTTATAAAAAATGTATAGGGAGCATTGTCTCCAAGCTGCCTCAACAGAGGCGACGGTACTCTGATTCGTCCTTTGGAGTCCATCTTGCATTCATACTCGCCATGCATTTGTGGCATTGTCCAGTGTCTTTTTGTCTTTTTCCAATTCGTTAGTGATCCAAATTTATAGATTTTCCCACATTAATACACTTTTTACCACTTTTTATCTCTCCTTTTGGCCAGGAGTTGCATACATTCATTCATTACATCTCGACCATAGCCCCAAAACAGGTACAGAATGTACTCAAAATACATACATAAAATAACATATAGACAGATAATTATGTATTATATACCTATTATCAATCATTTAAACATATAGTATTTATTAATTTATATGAAAATCCGATGCCGTGATCTGGGCATCAAATGTGTTAAAAAGTGGGAAGTATTGTTCAATCCTGGGTAAAACAGCAGCAATCCACCCCGGACACTCTCTTATTCAGGACTTCGATGTTGATTAGCGGTACAGCGGTAAAACCTAGTTCCAGTGGATGAATCGATAGTAAGACACGCGATTGCTACTAATCCCGTTTTTCTCATTGGATTTTTAGGTATGGGATTTCTAAACTTGCATCGATTCAGGCAAAAAAACCGCCTTTTGACATCACCTCTGAATGGTGACCATCACTGCAACAATGAGCGATACTTATATGCAGGTTCGCGATTGTAACCACTTCATAGAGGACGGAGGTAAAAGAGTGGTAGAGAGAGCAGTATGGCAGTAAAATCATCAACGGAAAGAAGATCTCTACAAGAACCTGAATTCGAGCAGTATGGTAAACCGAAAGAGGGTGTGGTTTCAAATTAAGAAACAAAATATTTTCCTTACCTTTCAACCACCCCAATCATGTTGAATTTTATGATCAGGCTCATAATCTGCCTGAACTCAATAATCTTACACAGACCCGGGTTTTGCACAGCAAAAGCATTTAAAGATTGCATCTGTTAGTTGATAAGGCAGGATAAAATAATTATATGCAATTTCATTTTTCTTTCGACTACTGAGTATTGATTCTAAAAAAGAACAAATGATTCCATTCCAGTAAAAATAAGCTGCTATGAACTATTCGTATTTATATATTTTCATTCTATTGATTTCTCCGGTATTTTTATCTCTTACCTGCAATGAAGTCAAGGAATCTACTCCACAGATATCCCAAAAAGTCATCATCGGTTATGTACCCGGCTTTCGTGGTGAACTGGATGAAACTCAATTTGATGCCCGGAAATTAACGCATATTAACTATGCATTTGTCAATGTAAAAGACAGCATGGCCTGGCTGACCAATCTGGCCACGGATTCGATTAATTTCAGAAAATTAAATAATTTAAAAAAAATTAATCCGGATTTGAAAATCCTGATTTCGATTGGTGGCTGGTCCTGGAGTGAAAATTTTTCCGATGCTGTTCTTACGGAGAGTTCCCGGAAAAAGTTTGCTGCTACCTCCGTGGGTATTGTCCGGCAATATGATATTGACGGAGTGGATATTGACTGGGAATATCCCGGACAAAAAGGGGAAGACAATATTTTCCGGCCCGAAGACAAACAAAATTTCACTCATATGTTTGTAGCCCTGAGAAAAGAATTAGATCAGCTCAGCCAGGAAACTGGTAAAAAATATCAGCTTACTTCAGCAGTAACGGGATACGACGCCTTTATTGATAATACGGAAATGGGTAAAGCGGCAGAACCCCAGGATTACATCA
This sequence comes from Saprospiraceae bacterium, assembly GCA_041748995.1. Lineage (GTDB taxonomy): Bacteria > Bacteroidota > Bacteroidia > Chitinophagales > Saprospiraceae > JABDMH01. Next base: position 11,419 of record JBGTCB010000175.1, read on the forward strand.
ATGTCATGTGTTATGATTACTATACCGGCGGTCAGATAGTCGGACACCACAGCAACATGTATCCGCCGGAGGATTATGAAAAAAATCATTCGGTGCAGAGGGATATTGATATGTTAATGAAAGCCGGAGTTCCCGCCCATAAATTAGTGGTTGGTATCCCATTTTATGGCAGAAGCTGGATCATGAAAAGCGCCGAAAAACATGGGATCAATATGCCCCGTGATTCGGTAGCGAGAGCCGGATGGTACACTTTTATAAAAGATAGTATGATGACCAATCCCGCATTTGAACAGCATTGGGACGAAAAGGCCCAGGCCCCTTATTTATTTAATCCGGCTAATAATCAGCTTGTCGTTTTTGATGACGAAAAGTCGGTTAAAATCAAATGTGAATATGTAAAGGATAAACATTTGGCGGGAGTGATGTTTTGGCAATATATGAGCGACCCCAAAGAATATTTACTGGATGCGGTTAATGCCGCATTAAAGTAGGGGGACTAATTTATATTCTATTCATTCTTTCCCAATAAATTTCATTATGAAAAAGTACCGGACTTATAGCAGGATCAATTTGTTGTGGCCCATAAACAATATCATTATCCTGACTTTTCTGATTCTATTTTTGCCGGGTATGCTGGAAGCTCAGGATCAGCATGTGAAAGACCGGATTAAAATCACCCAATTAATTGACGACTATACCCATGCCCGCGAACAAAATGATCCGGAAAAAATCCGGATGCTATTTACTGCCGATGCCGATCAACTGGTTTCTTCCGGTGAATGGCGACATGGTATGGAGAGTTTAGTGGAAGGGATGCAGCGAAGTTCTGCAAGTAATCCGGGAGATCGAAGTCTGACCGTAGAAACGATTCGCTTTATTGGTAAGCAAACCGCCATAACCGATGCCCGGTATGAAATCAAAGCCCGGGACGGAACCATCACGCGGAAGATGTGGAGCACGTTTGTGGTGGTTGGCAAAAAAGGTCAATGGAGAATAGCTGCGATCCGAAACATGTTGCCAGCAGGTAGCAACTAAATGGCTGAAATTTCTGGTCAGGTGGTCAAAAGTGAGTTTCGTAATGATTCACTAAATTCGACAAGGAGATGTTAGAACAATGATGTTTTCCAGCTCCGAACAAAAGCCATGATTGACCTGCAAATGCTTCCTAACTATGCGAGCCTGATTCCTGGCTCGAAAAACTGCTCCCTAATTCAAATTTGTAGAGAAGAGATTAGTTTTTATGAAAAACATCCGTATTTTTACGGAGCTGCGGCTCAATCACATTTAATCTCGTAGAAAATTAGGATCGTTAGCTTATCGATCCTTTTTTTTTGGGCTCCTGCATAGCCGCCAGATCCTTCTTAAACTAGCTGTATAAACTAAGCGACTTCTTCTGATGATCTCCTTCGTCGATGTTAGGACCTTGCTCTCTTTTGATTTCTGATTTCTATTTTCGGCTGCGGTCTGCGGTCCCAAGCGATGTCACCCCTTTGAGGTGCGACACCGCGATACAGAATCCCGACTCCGGTCTCCGTTCTTCTGACTTCTGACTTCTGACTTCTGACTCCGGTCTTCTGTCTTCGGTCTTCCGACTCCGGTCTCCTAATTGCAATGTTCTACAAAAGGATTAACTTGGTCCAGGGGAGTGGACTTGGTTCAGCCTATAAGATGGTTAAGTCCTTTCATAAAAAAAACTGCATGACCTATCTATTCTATTTGTTACTAACTCTGATCCTGACACCGGGTGTTTTATCCAAAAACTACCAGCCAGCCGGAATCAATGACACGGATGCCACCATCGACAGCGTATTACCTCTTCCCTGTGACCCTGAAGTTTTGCCCCATTACACCGCTTACTTTACCGACGAAGCACCGACAATCGACGGAATACCCGATGAGACATCCTGGCAACATGCTCCGAAGTCAATCCCATTCAAAGACCTGATCTATGGCACGGAAACCCGATATGACACCCGGGCAGCAGTCCTGTGGGATGATGAGTACCTGTATATAGCCTACTGGATCGAAGAGCCCAATCTTCAGGCCAGCTTAACGGAGCGCGATGCACCAATCTACCAGGATAACGATGTCGAACTATTTATCGCCGGCCGGGATGCCTATTATGAATTTGAGATCAATACCTTAGGTACTATTTACGAAGTATTTTTCATCTGGGAAGAAGCCTATGAAAAAAGCGGTTATGCATCCCTCCCAGAATTTGACCGCAACCGGGAAAAAGTGCGACCTTTTCATGGAGTAGGTTACAAACCACATCCCCGGGGACCCCGCATTGGCTATTGGAACTGGGATTTTCCGGGTTTAAAAAGTGCGATGCAGATTCAGGGCACCCTAAATGACAGCAGCGATACCGATCATGGCTGGACCGTTGAGCTGGCACTTCCCTGGAGTAGCATGACCGCCCTCGCCCTGGCTGATCAACGATCCCTCCCACCCCGGCATGAAGATGTCTGGCGCATGGATTTCTCTCGTTTCAATCAACACAAGGCTCCAGCACCCGCCAAAGACTCCGGAGGTTGGGCCTGGAGTCCGCATGGAGTATGGGATTCCCACGTGCCGGAGTGTTTTACTTTTGTACATTTTAGTACGAAGAAGGTGGGGAGTCAGTAGATCGCATTGATGGTGATTTATCATGACCGAATTTGGCTAATCCAGCGCTGCTCCATGCATCGGTCAGGTAATGTATCAATCCTCAAAACCACAGAGGGTTCGTTTATACTTATCTTTTGCCTCTTTTAAAGTTACCTTATAGATCGGTGTGGAGCAATTTGTCAATCCCCGGCAATTTTGTTTATAATGATATCGCTTGCTGTCAGGACCTTTAGAGATATATACATAGTTATCCTCGATTGAAATAAATTTGTCCGGTTCAATGAACGATGCAGAACTAAAAAATAATAAGATAATAAACAGTTTAAGTGACTTCATCCTTTCCAAAAATTTACAAGTACTACATATTTTTTCATCCAATAAATTTAATCAATCGACAGGAACCCCAGACAGCGACCTGCTTGTAAAAAAAAGTATTTCAAAGGGCAAACCCGACACCGATACTGATATTTATAAGGCTCGTGGGTTGCTCCCATTCTTAGTGGTGCCACCCTCCTTGGGATGCTCTTGAATACTAATTTATTATCCTCTTTCTTTGGTTAGAATCCACAACACCACAAAACCATAAAACCATCTATCTCACCTGTTCCTTTATCCAGGAAATCATTTTCTCCTTCATCGCATCGGAAAATCGGTTATAATCTTCCGGAGCAAACAATTCGACCTGATTTTTTTTTCCGTATAAATGATAAACCTTTTTTACTTCATTCAGACAATGCCTGATGTCGGGGAGGGAAGCATACTGATCCCAGGTGGGTGTCACCA
>JBGTCB010000176.1:0-3045 GCA_041748995.1 Saprospiraceae bacterium
CCAGGATTTCATTGATTTGACCAAAGAAATAGCAGAAATTGCATTAAATACTTTTCCGGCGAGCCGGGAAAAATTGCTGGAGCAACACATTAATGGAGTAACCATAGCCGAAAAAGTGGTCGAGCAGGTTGGTAAAATTGGTGAAAAGATTGAATTGGCATCCTACGAAAGTCTGGAAGCACCATTGGTAGTGTCCTATATCCACATGGGTTATAAGGCAGGAGTCATCGTTGGCTTAAACAAAGCCGATGAATCTTTTGTGGAAGCCGGTAAAGATGTGGCCATGCAGGTTGCTGCTATGAAGCCGGTGGCTGTGGATAAAGATGGAGTCGATCAAACTATCATCGAAAAAGAAATTGAGATCGGAAAGGAGCAGGCCAGACTGGAAGGAAAACCCGAAGCAATGTTAGATAAGATTGCTATGGGTAAACTGTCTAAGTTCTTTAAAGAACAGACATTACTTAATCAATCTTTTGTGAAAGATAATGCCCTTACAGTGGATCAGTATCTAAAGAAGATGGATGCAAATCTCACGGTAAAGGATTTCCGGCATGTGACCCTGGGATAAGGAAGCTTTAAAAGAGCGAATCAAATTTGGTTCGCTCTTTTTTTAACCATAGATACCATGTCTTTAAAATATAAACGCATTCTTCTGAAGCTGAGCGGAGAATCTCTTATGGGAGAACAGGCATTTGGCATTCAGCCTAAAATGCTCCAGCACTATGCCGAACAAATTAAGGACTTAAAAAACCTGGGTGTTGAAATAGCAGTAGTCATTGGTGGTGGTAATATATTCCGGGGTCTTCAGGCTGAACAATCCAGTATTGAGAGAGTTCAGGGTGATTATATGGGCATGATGGCGACGGTGATCAATGGGATGGCACTCCAAAGTGCTTTAGAAGGTTTGGGTGTTTTTACCCGGTTAATATCAGCTATTGAAATGAAAGAGATTGCCGAACCTTACATCAGGCGCAGAGCAATTCGTCATTTGGAGAAAGGCCGGGTACTTATCTTTGCTGCTGGTACCGGTAGTCCATATTTCACGACAGATTCTGCTGCAGCCTTACGGGCCAACGAAGTCTGTGCTGATGTCATTCTGAAAGGTACCCGGGTCGATGGGATTTATAGTGCTGATCCGGAAATTTATCCGGATGCAATCAAATACGAACACTTAGATTTTAATGAAGTTATTTCGATGGGTTTGAAAGTCATGGATATGACTGCCTTTACACTTTGCAAGGAAAATGACCTGCCCATTGTCGTGTTTGATGTCATGAAAGCCGGCAATCTGCAGTCTATTGTCCAGGGTGAGAATATTGGTACACTGGTCAGTAATACGATTCCCGGTTCCCCTAGAAACTGTTGAACCCGGATATTCCATTAGATTATCTATTACGAGGTAAAACTGTTGCAAATACGGGCACATAAGCCCTTTTTGATTCTCACTCCCGCGCAGCGCGGGACAAGCTATGATGGTGACCATGTCTGCGAGTCAAAAAAACGCTTGGAGCACCCTGACGGCATTCGCATCAGGGCCCAGCCCGTCTTTATTGCATTTTTTACCTCTCACTACCAAAACCTAATGAATAATCCGGGTTGAAGTATTTGTCAGACGGAAGGGCATCTGGAAATCGGTGAATAAATCAGGAAGTACCAGGAATACTATTAGGAATACGCCCTCACCAGTTTCTTTTCCATGTAATTGATAAATGCTTTGTTAACTACTTTTTGACCTCCCGGAGTTGGAAAGTCACCACTGAAATACCAGTCACCCCGGTGATTCGGCACGGCATCATGCAGTCCTTCCAGAGTTTGGAAAATGATTTTGACTTCAGCATCAATACCTTGTGGGGTCAGGATTTCCGAGATTTTCGAGGAGATCTCTTCATATGAAAACTGATCATAAAGTATCTTTACTTTGTTTTCAAACTCTTCTTTACCTGACTCCAGCTCAACCTTGCACAGATCATAAACTTCATGAAGCAAATCCTCTTTGTTATGGTCTTTCAGGAGGGCCACCATTGCTTCAAATGCTATAAAATTTCCCATTACAGACATATCGATCCCATAACAGTCCGGATAGCGGATTTGGGGAGCTGAAGATACAAAGACAATTCGCTTGGGGTGTAAACGGTCTACCATCGTGATGATACTGTCTCGAAGGGTGGTTCCCCGAACGATGCTATCATCTACCAGCACCAGGGTATCGATGTTATTGCGGACAATGCCGTAGGTGACATCGTATACATGCGAGACCAGGTCTCCACGCTCTTCACTATCAGCAATGAACGTGCGCATCTTGGCATCTTTCACGACGATTTTTTCAAATCTCGCTTTGATTGCAAGAATCTTGTCAATTTCATCAGCAGAAGCACCCCCTCCCAGCGCAAGAATTTTTTCTTTCCTGATTTCATTAAGCCTCTTTTCAATGCCCTCCATCAGGCCGAAAAAAGCGGTCTCCGCGGTATTGGGCACATAGGAGAAGACGGTATTCTCAAAATCATAATTGATAGCAGCCAGAACCTGCTCGGTCAGATTTTCACCCAATTTTTTACGTTCCAGATAGATATCTTTATCCGTGCCACGGCTGAAATAGATACGCTCAAACGAGCATGCTTTCAGTGCGCGAGGTTCGACAAATGCCTGTTCGCTGACACGACCATCTTTCTTCACAATCAGTGCATGGCCCGGTTGCAACTCTTTGACATATTTATGTCTTATTTTAAAGGCTGTCTGAATTGCCGGTCGCTCGCTGGCCGCCACCAGAATTTCATCATCATAATAGTAAAATGCGGGGCGAATTCCATTTGGGTCTCTCATCATGAAAGCATCCCCATGTCCAATCAGACCACTCATCACATAGCCGCCATCAAATTTTTTCGAAGCCCGGGAAAGCAGCCTTTGAATATCCAGGTGTTCCTCAATGAGCGCATTGATTTCGCGATTGCTGTATCCATCCAACTTAAACCAGGTAAAAAGCCGTTGGACTTCATCATCCAGAAAGTGACCAATTTTTTCCAGCACCGTCACGGTATCCGAGACCTC
>JBGTCB010000177.1:0-1842 GCA_041748995.1 Saprospiraceae bacterium
TTTATTTTAATGGTTTCCGCTACGGTCGCTGCCTCCTGTGCCTTCATGTTGCCGGTTGCTACCCCCCCCAATGCAGTTGTTTTCGGGTCGGGTTATTTGCGGATCCCGGATATGGTTCGTACCGGTATCTGGATGAATCTGATTTCTATTCTGCTTTTATCACTTTTTGTCTATTATCTTCTTCCGGTACTATGGGATTTCGTACCCGATCATTTTCCGGATTATCTGAAATAGTGGAGCTAGGTGACTGAGGGATAACGAAATTGAGGAGCGCTCCGCCCGGTCGAGATCCAGTGGATCTCGAAGCGGTGAAACACGAAGGGGACGGAAGAGGCAGGGTTATTTTCTTGGAATAGCTTATAGTAGATAAGCGGTTGACAATTGAATGGGGTTTTTAGTGGTGCCATATATATATTTTTACCATTTTTGAGCTATGAAATCCTATCAGGATCTGTTACGGCACATTTTGGAAGAGGGTACTATCAAAGAAGATCGAACTGGTACCGGTACTTACAGTGTGTTTGGCTATCAGATGCGATTTGATCTCTCCCATGGATTTCCTCTCCTTACTACCAAGAAGCTGCATCTGAAATCCATAATTTATGAACTGCTTTGGTTCCTGAATGGAGATACGAATGTTGCTTACCTTCAGGAGCATGGTGTCAGGATCTGGAATGAATGGGCAGATGAAAAGGGTGATCTGGGACCGGTATATGGAAAGCAGTGGCGTAGTTGGGAAGCAGCCGATGGACAATTTATTGACCAGATTAGTGAAGCAGTGCAACAGATCAGGAGTAGCCCCGATTCGCGGCGTATCATTGTTTGTTCGTGGAATCCCGGTGAAATCTCTAAAATGGCTCTGGCTCCCTGCCATTGCTTATTTCAGTTTTATGTGGCGGATGGAAAACTATCCTGTCAATTGTATCAAAGATCTGCCGATGTATTTTTAGGAGTACCTTTCAATATTGCCAGTTATGCATTGTTGACACTGATGATTGCCCAGGTATGCAATTTGCAACCAGGACATTTTGTACACACCTTTGGAGATGTACACCTTTATACTAATCATCTGGAGCAAGCCCGGGAGCAATTAAAGCGTAGTCCCAAAATCTTACCCACCATAGCGTTGAATCCCTTTAAGAAAAATATTTTTGATTTTGAATTCGAAGATTTTACTTTAAAAAATTATGATCCGCATCCTCACATTAAGGCATCCGTGGCTGTTTGATAAAATCGCTTTATTTAGAAAATATCTAAATAAATAGCACAAACTGTAATTGTTGCCTTTAAAAATAAACGAATTGTATTTTTGCCTCAAATTACCGGACCTGATCTTCTAAACGGAATAAGAATGATATATAAGTCTCTACTAATCAGACTTTCATACCTGGTTTTGTGTCTTGTCCTGACCTTTTCTGCGGCAGCACAACCTTCGCCCGATGTAGGTAAAACCATCTTCAGAAACCAATGTGCCAGCTGTCACAACCGCAATATGACTCAGCCCCTGACCGGACCTGCACTAGGTGGTGTCACACAAAGATGGGCAGACTACCCGGAATCTGATCTTTATGCCTGGATCCGGAATTCGCAGGCCTTGATAGGAACAGGCCATCCAAAAGCCGTCGAAGTATATAATCAACACAACAAGTTGTTGATGAATGCCTTTCCTAATCTTACAGATGATGACATCGCCTCCCTGCTATTGTATATTGAAGGAACTTATGACGGTACTTATGGAGCTCCGGTAGCGGGTCCGGGTGTGACACCAGGCCAACCGGTTGGTGGATCCGGTGGAATCTTTGCAGGCAACATTTTTTATTATATCATTTTTGCCTTTCTGAT
>JBGTCB010000178.1:0-2587 GCA_041748995.1 Saprospiraceae bacterium
TAGAAAAAGGTTGCCAACTTTTCACTGCAAGCTTCAAGATATCGACTTCCTTTCTCACCAGTTGCGGCTTTAGGATTGCCGACTCCTGTATCATCGGTAACCTTCGTCCAGCTGCGTTGAGTGACAGCCCATCCCTCCTTAAATCCGGACAATTTCAATTTTCTTGCGTGCCCGTCGCCTGCTTCCTCTAATGGTCTGACAAGATCGGGCCTGATATGCATGACCACACTGGTTTCCATTTCTCCGGCATGGTCACCGGGTTCATCAAAATACAGATTCCAATCAACTACCCGGTACCAGTTGACCCAGCAAACAAAAAGATCCGGGTAGAAAATTGATAATTCACGGATGATATTTTTAAAATCATTGCCTCCGTGCCCATTCAGTAATACTAATTTTTCTATTTGGTGCCGGGACAAGACCTCCGCAATATCCTTGAGGATTGCCATTTGCGTACTAGGCAAGAGGTTCATACAAAATTTGACATCCATCTGACCGGTATTAATACCGAAGGGTATACAAGGAAGCACGAGGATCTTAACCCCCAGATCATACGCTTTCGCGGCAGCTTGTTTTGCCACAAAATCAACCTGATAATTATCTGTTGCGTACGGGAGGTGAAAATTATGTGCTTCGGTTGCTCCCCATGGAAGTACTGCTACTTTGTAGTTCGTCTGATTAACGGTTTTCCAATTGGCTTCTGCCAGAATATAAGGTTGATCTAATGCTTCCATCTTCGTTTATAATAAGAAATAGTGATTATCAATAAAATCAAAGATAGGATTACCAATAAATAAAACATAGATGTGTCACGCTGGTGTGCAAGACTGGTCCGGTTGGGCCTCTGCTAATGAATCTGAAATAAAGTAAAAACAGATGATGCAAATAATTCTACCATATTTCATCGTTTCATTTTAGGGTTGTTAATGAAATGGCCTTCGAGTGTAATGTCCTATAAGTATGTGTACAGAAGAAGCTTGGTATTTCTTGGCATATTGAAGAAGCAAAACCGAGCATAGCCATAGCTACGTGAGGCTTTTGATGATGATAAGATGGCGAAAAAGACCTGCTTATGGTGTATAGATATTTATGGGACGGTACACTAGACTGATGCTATCCAACAGATCAACGAAAAGGATTGGATTTTATTCATAGTTCAGACTTCAGGACTTGAGAATTCCCCTGGAGATTACGTTGGGTTGTCGCTCGGGTAAAAGTCAATTACAATCTGTTATCTTTGAGCACTTAATGAAAATTTACCTATGACTTCACAAAAAAATCGCCGTGATTTTTTGAAAAAAGCTTCGCTGGCAGCAGGAATTTTTACCATCGTACCCAGGCAAGTGCTGGGGGGTCAGGGTTTTGTTGCACCAAGTGATAAATTGACTAAGGCCATCATTGGTGTTGGATCCATGGGTCGCGGTCACTTAAATTATGAAGGAGAATTGGTGGCTATTTGTGACGTCGACAGGAATCACCTGGATAAAGCAGCTGCTATGTCAGGATCCGGAGTAAAGACCTTCAGTGACTACCGGGAGTTGTTGGCGGAACCTGGAATTGACGTAGTACACATAGCTACTCCTCCCCATTGGCATGGACTTATTGCTATAGATGCTGCCCGGGCAGGTAAGGATATCTGGTGTGAAAAACCAATGACCCGGACTATTGGTGAAGGTATTGCCGTACAACGTGCGGTAGAAAGTGCGGGAAGAATGTTCAGACTGAACACCTGGTTCCGGTTTATGGAGACATTCTACGGAATGGGCGTACCGGTCAAACCAATAAAGAAATTGGTGGAGAACCGGGTTTTTGGATGGCCTTTGAAAGTCACATTGAGTGCCACTACCGGATTTGACTGGAAATTTTACTGGAATGGTCTCACCGAGCTGGATCCCAGATCGGTGCCAGAAACATTAGACTATGAAATGTGGCTGGGACCAGCTCCATTCAAACCTTATAATCCAAACCGGGTACATATACAATTCCGGGGCTATTGGGACTACGATGGTGGCGGCCTTGGGGATATGGGCCAGCATTATATGGACCCCGTACAATACCTGCTGGAAAAAGATGATACCGGACCGGTAAGTATAGAAATTGATGCACCACAACAGCATCCTGATGCCGCCGGAACCTGGCGAAGGATTGAATTCACTTATGCAGACGGTTGCAAGATCGTTTTGGATGGTGCCAATCGCGATAAGAATGCCGCATTCATTGAGGGTCCTGAAGGCAAACTTTTTAAAGGTATGCAGTCTGATATCAAAGATCTGGATCAGCTGGTCGCGACCTTACCTGATCCGGTACCTCAGCTTTCCGTATTTAGTGAATCCGTAAAAACAAGGGAAAAATTTACCCTCAATGAACAGAATGGACATCGATCGTGCACACTGGTCAATCTGGGTGTGACTGCATTGCGATTGGGACGTAACCTTCAATTTGATCCGGTCAAGCAATCATTTATCGACGATGATGCTGCCAATGCAATGATTTATCAGCCAATGCGAGGTTCCTGGACTCTTTAATTATTTGAAAACATATTCAGCTTGATTTTAGCTATGAGACAAATATTCTTTTCTCTTCTCCT
>JBGTCB010000179.1:0-8829 GCA_041748995.1 Saprospiraceae bacterium
TCTTTATGAAGACATTGTCAAAAGAAAAGCCATCGCAAACATGACCAGAACTATGAAAAGATTGGGAATAGATCCAAATGATTTTATTATGTATAAAAGACTGGATAACAAGGTCTTAAAAGCAAGTTAGATGGGATTATACATTAGAAAACCTAGTTTAATTCGCTGTTCCGCGTTTGATAGCATAAAAATAATCACCTTCGAATTGTGGATAAAACCCTCCCAATTCTATCAGATCAGTTTCCACCTGCTTCATACCCTCCAGGACTTCCTCTACAGTATTAACCTGATTTCCGTTAACTGATGTAATAATAAAGTCGAGTTCCATATTGGAATCTTCAATCTTACTGTCGCGATAAATACTGTTGACTTTTGCTCCCTGCCGGCCAAATTTCTTTATTTCGGTCTCGTTAAGATCTTTTAATTCAAACCCAATTTCGACCATCATCGGGTCAAGCTTACGGATCACCTTTTGCTGCAACACTACCATGGAAGTATATTTGACTCCTTTCCGGAGATAGGTGATTTCCAGTTCATCACCTGGACGATTGCGTGCGATCATTTCCTGTAATTCCGGAAAGGTGCGGGTTGATGCACCATTGAGACTGACGATAACGTCACCACTTTGCAGACCTGCCAAACGTGCCGCGCTGTTTGGATTGACATAATCTACATATACACCATTCACCTCCTTCATTCCAAGTTTCTTAGCCAGTTCATCCGTCATATTCTTGATGCTAACTCCCAGCAGACCCCGGCGCACCTCTCCAAATTCCTTCAAATCGGCAATGACTTTCTGAGCCAGGTTGGAAGGTATAGCAAAGGAATAACCCTCATATTTACCTGATTGGGTGATGATAGCCGCATTAATACCTATCAATTCTCCATTGGTATTTACCAGCGCTCCTCCACTATTTCCCTGATTGACCACTGCATCAGTTTGTATAAAAGACTCGACGCTTGCTTCGTTTTCCAAAATACTGATGTTTCGACCTTTGGCGCTTACAATTCCGGCTGTGACGGTTGATTCGAGCCGGAAAGGATTTCCAATGGCGAGTACCCATTCCCCGATCTGCAATGAATCTGAATTTCCAAATTCGACAAAGGGTAAATCACGGGCAGAAATCTTCAATAGAGCAATATCAGTTGATGGATCGCTGCCTATAAGTTCAGCCTCATATTCTCTCTTATCATCCAAAGTTAAATGGATCTCCGAACCGTCACTGACCACATGGTGGTTGGTCACCACATATCCGTCGGGCGAAACAATGACCCCACTGCCCGATGATGCAGTGTACTTATAGTTCCAATAACCTTTCTTATTGGCATGCAAAGTCCGGATAAACACAACAGCGGGTGTAGCCAACCCGGCCGCAGAAACAAAATCTGTAGGTGTAGCAGCAATAAATGAACGCTGCCTGGATCCGCTAAAAAGTTCATCGGCTAGCGATGCACTGGTTTGTTGCACTTTGACCGGTTCCCGAATGATGATTTTGGCAGGTGAGTCGAAGTATTTGAACAACCCGATCGTGATCAACGAACTTAAAAATGATACAAAGGTCAACAAAGCGATGTTTTTCATAGCAGGACTTTTTCGTGTCTTCATCTGAAGATAAAAGGATTCACCCAGACTTGGTGAGGATTTTGGGTATTTAACGCAAAAATAACGACCAAACAATATGAGGAACAGAGCAATGACAGTGCCATTCTAAAAACATTACAACGAATCCTAACCACCCTTCATGGGTTTACTTGTTAATCAATCCCGAGACCACTACCTTTGATGTCCAAATAAATTAGTCAAATGGGTAGACGCAGCTGGATCCCCGAGCAAAAAGATGAATATCTCGGTAATATCTGGGGGTGGAAGATTTCCTTTATTGGCCTGGGATTAATTATTGTATTGTCGCTGCTGATGTTATACCGGTCGTGTGAAATTGCGGAAAATCCGAATTCTCAACCAATCGAGCAAAATGATGAATCCCAATGGTGACCATACCATTTTATAAATACCAGGGTACGGGAAATGATTTTGTGATCATTGATCAGTTTGATCATACCTATCTGCAGGTAGGAGATCATGAGATTATCCGTAATCTATGTGACCGCAAGTTTGGTATCGGAGCGGATGGCCTAATTTTGCTCGAATCCTCTCTGAAGCATGATTTCAAAATGTATTACTTCAATGCCGATGGCATGGAAGGATCCTTGTGTGGCAATGGCTCGCGTTGTGCTGTCGCATGCATGCATCGTCTGGGAAAATTTGCCATGGAGGGTACCTTTGAGGCATCAGATGGTATCCATGAAGCGATTGTCCGCTCAGAGAATTGGATTGATCTCCGGATGAAGGATCTTCGAAACATTGAGCAGGGAAATGGCTTTTATATCTTAAACACCGGGTCACCTCACTACGTCACCTTTGTTGAAGATCTCAGTGATCTGGATATTGTTCAGTCCGGTAAGGTCATCCGTTATTCCAGTCGATTCCGCGAAGAAGGAATCAACGTCAATTTCGTCGAAGAAGTGACGGAGGGAATCGAGGTAAATACCTATGAGCGGGGTGTGGAAAATGAGACACTCAGTTGTGGTACCGGGGTAACCGCAGCCGCTCTGGCTCATGCTGTAAAAAACAATATTAGCCAGGGGCCTACCAAAATCAAAACAAAAGGGGGAGAATTGAGTGTCCGGTTTCAACATGATCAGGGCCAATTTTCAGAAATCTGGTTATGTGGTCCGGCCGATCCTGTCTTTACAGGACAAATCGAGGTTTAATGCGGATTAATTTTCATGCCCGATTGATTGTCATAAAATTTCTTCCAGTTGTTCTTTGGCTCCAAGCAATTCAGAAGCGCTATGCATATCCCGGGCTTGCCGGGCAATGAGAATCCCTTTTTCATAACAAGCTAATGCTTCTTCATATTGCAGTTTCTGTTCATATATCTTTCCGGCGTGATAGTAGGTACCAACATACGATTCGTGCTCGGCCATCAGGAACTTATATCTTTCAACAGCGGCATCAATATGACCGCAGTTTTCATATTCCTTGGCAAGGGCAAAGTGGAGAAAAGGGTCATTGGGTGATTCAGCAAGAAAGCTGCTGAGCTGATCTATTTTATTCACTAAGCTGACTTTAAGTCAATGAAAATCTGTTAAAAATCAAAGGTTTATCAATCCAACTTCGTCAATTGCCTGTACGCTCATATAAATTTTTATCTGCGATCTTTAGTTCCTATCTTTACGGCCGATTTTAACCTTGGAATATCAAATTATGAAACTTCTTGTTTGCATAAGTAAAACACCGGATACTACCGCAAAGATTTCCTTCAAAGATAACAACTCTCAGTTTATAAGTGACGGTGTTCAGTACATTATGAATCCCTATGATGAATGGTATGCCCTGGTCAAAGCACTGGAAATCAAGGAGAAGGTAGGAGGTACAGTCACCCTCATCCATGTTGGAACAGCCGCAAATGATACCATCATTCGCAAAGGAATCGCGATTGGTGCAGATGATGCTATCCGGATCAATAAAGAGGCCACTGATTCTTTTGATGTCGCCCACCAGATCGCCCAGGTCATAAAAGAAAGTCAATACGACATTATCTTTACGGGCAAAGAGACAATTGAGTTTAATAATTCAGAGGTAGGTTCCATGCTGGCCGAACTTCTTGATCTGCCTTTTATATCCCATGCTACTTCTATGGATGTCGAAGTTACCCATGCCTTTCTGACCCGGGATGCGGGAGGCAGTGAAGAAAAAGTTGAAGTGGAAATTCCAATGGTTGTCAGTGCTTCCAAAGGTCTGGCAGAACAACGCATCCCGAATATGCGCGGAATCATGATGGCCAAATCCAAACCATTGAAAGTTATCGAACCGGTAGATTCTGAAATACGGGTCGAAATCCTGCACTACGAAACTCCGGGTCAGCGCACCAGTTGCACTATGGTGGATCCCGACAATATGGATGAACTGATCCGCTTATTGCATGAAGAAGCCAAAGTCATTTAAAAAAGAAAAACTTTATGTCTGTTTTAGTCTATGCTGAACATTCGGACGGCCGTTGTAAGAAAAACGCTTTTGAAGCAGTCACCTTCGCAAAGAAAACAGCCGAACTACTAAAAACCCAATGCATTGCCCTCACTATCGGCAACCCCTCCAATGCGGGTGACCTCGGAATTTACGGAGCATCACTAGTGAAAAATATTGAGCTGGAATTGCCGCATTTTGATGACAGTGTTTTCGCTGCGGCAATTGCTTCTGTTGCCGATCAGATCCAGGCGGATGTTGTCGTATTAAGCCATTCGGTGCAGGGTAAAGCTCTCGCCGGACGGTTGGCTATCAAGCTGAAAGCCGGTCTTGTGTCGGCAGTAAATGCCCTTCCGCACTTCGAAGAATATCTGAGATTGACTAAATCTGTCTATTCAGGTAAGGCACTGGCTACCACAAAAATCACCACTCCCCGTCAGGTCATTTCTGTCATGGGAAATAGTATACCCCCGGTGAAGTCTGGCGACAAAGCACAAGTCGAGACCGTGCAGGTAGAGGTGCCATCCTCCCGCATCAAAGTCCAGGCTTTGGAGAAAGAAAGTAATGCCATTCCCCTACCCGATGCAGAGATCGTAGTCTCGGGAGGCAGAGGATTAAAAGGTCCTGAGAATTGGGGATTAATCGAAGAACTAGCTATGGAATTGGGGGCGGCAACTGCCTGTAGCCGGCCGGTAGCCGACTCGGGCTGGCGACCACATCATGAACACGTCGGCCAGACAGGCCTCGCCATCCGGCCCAATTTATATATTGCCATTGGTATTTCGGGAGCTATTCAACACTTGGGCGGAGTAAACAATTCGAAAACCATCGTAGTAATTAATAAGGATCCGGAAGCCCCATTTTTTAAGGCAGCCGACTATGGTGTTGTGGGGGACCTGTTTGAAGTGGTACCGAAATTAACCGATGCAATTCGGAAATTTAAGCAGCAGGCAAAATAGTGCGAAAATTGAGGGCTTTAGATAATTTATATTACTTTCGTTGCATCAGTAGACTGAAGCGAACGTTTAAGTAAGATGAGGAAAATACCATTGGATATTGTTGCTTTATCGCACAGTGTTAGTCAATCTCATAACTACGCTGTGGTACTGGGTGAGCAAGATGGTTCGCGCCGGCTTCCTATTGTAATTGGAGCTTTTGAAGCCCAGGCTATTGCAGTGGCTATGGAGAGGATGACACCAAACCGGCCATTGACCCATGATCTGTTTAAGAATGCCCTGGATACCTTTGGAGTGGATTTAAAGGAAGTAATTATTAATGATTTGCTGGATGGCATTTTCTATGCAAAACTGGTCTGTCTTCGTAAAGGAGAGATCATTGAAATTGACTCGCGAACCTCTGATGCACTGGCTATGGCCGTTCGCTTTAACTGTCCGGTGTATACATATGAATTTATTCTGGAAACAGCAGGAGTAGTTCTTGATGACAGTAATGACCCGGATGCTCCGGTAGAAAAGTCGATGGGCATCAGTGATGAGCCTGAACCTGAGAAAAAATCAGGGCCCTTGTCCAGTTATTCCATAGATGCACTCAAATCAATGCTGGAAGAGGTGCTGGGAGAAGAAAACTATGAGAAAGCGGCAAGAATCCGGGATGAAATACACAAACGCACTCAGGGTTCATAGGAGGTGGTGAATCCGGCACTACGATTTCATTGATTCGGAATTGATTTCCTTGTCAAAATCACGTCGGAAAGCGACTATTTGCTGATCGATCCATCTTTTAGTTTCATTCAGCAGTTCCTCCGGATCTTCCGAATGCAAAGGAGAGCCAAACTCGATGCGACAAGTGCATTTCCTTTTACCAAACTGATACAAATATTGTTTGAAAAGACTCTTCTCTTTCCAGTGATTGGCAGGATCTTCATATTCGATTGCCACTGGCACTACCGGTATATTAATCAGAGATGCTATTTCAAAAGATCCTTTTTTAAATTGTCCACTGGTATAGGAGATTTCCGTAGTACCCTCCGGATAAATCAACACGCTGTATCCTTTCAATAGCATCCTGGCAATGGCTTGCCTGGCGTCAAGGCGACTATCACCACTTTCCCGGATGACGTATAGTACACCCGATATGCGCGCACCGAAACCAATAAGGGGATAAGAATTTACTTCAGACTTTGCCAGGGGAAGGGCATAGATATAATTTAAGATAACGACCGGATCAATAAAAGACCGGTGATTGCTGATAAAAAGAAAAACACCATCCGGTGGTGACGAATGATTAATAATTTCCAAGCCCATGACCGGACAAATAAATTTGATCCAGTTTTTTCGGATTCTCATACTCCTCCTGAGGTTTTTTCCTCCGATCAGTGTGGTTAATAAAATAAAAACCATTCCCAGTGACATAGTCACTAGAAAAATGAACAACCGGCCGTAAGCGCGAAAATAGTTTAACATCAGGGCTCTAAGACATAACAATTACCGGCGAAAGATAAGTTAAAAACCGGTTTATCTGACCGCCGAGAACTTTTCTCCGGCCATAGGGTTTATGTTGTCTGAAACAATAATCAAAAAATCAAATCTTTGAAGAGGCCATCACTAATCAATACCGATGAAAACAAACCATCCTTTATAGAAAGTACCCGTGCATTAAAGTATTTACCCCGCTTTTTTGGCATGATATGGCGCACAAGTCGATCGCTATTTCTTGCCAATATGTGCTCCCGTCTATTTAAATCTGCCTTGCCGGTCACGATGTTATGGGTTGGTAAATTGATCATCGACGAGGTGGTGATGCAAAGTCAGGCTGATATCAAAGATTTTCAACATCTCTATGTACTACTGGCAATCGAGTTTGGTCTGGCAATTTTTTCCGATTTATTAAGTCGTGCCATTTCACTCTTCGACGGTCTGCTTGGAGATCTCTATGCCAATAAATCATCGGTTGAATTGATCCAAAAAGCGGCTACCATGGATCTTGCCCAATTTGAAGATCCCACCTTTTACGATAAGCTGGAAAGAGCCCGAAGGCAAACTACCGGCCGCGTAAGTTTAATGACCACGGTATTACTTCAGTTCCAGGATCTGATTACAGTAGCATCACTGCTTGCCGGGCTGATTGTATTCGAACCCTGGTTGGTGATCATTTTAATCATCGCCATTATTCCGGGTTTTATCAATGAAGCCTATTTCAGCCGAACGAGTTATTCATTAATTAAAAGCTGGACTCCCGAACGCCGGGAATTGGATTATGTCCGATTTATAGGTGCCAGTGATGCCACGGCTAAAGAAGTCAAACTTTTTGGACTGGCAAATTTTCTGTCCCGACGATTTTCCTTCCTGGCAGACAAATACTTCCTGGCTAATAAAAAATTGGCGATCAAGCGATCACTTTATGCAAGTGTTTTTCACATCGTTGGTGACATGGCATATTATGGAGCTTATGTTTTCATCATTATCCGGACCGTAATTGGTGCTTTATCTTTGGGAGATCTTACCTTCCTGTCTGGTTCATTTGGCCGTTTGCGCAATCAATTGCAGGAGATCTTTTCCCGGCTGTCAAAAATCACCGAAGATGCCCTCTATCTTCAGGATTATTTTGAATTCATGGAGATGCAACCATTGAGCGATTATAAGGGAAAGAATCTTCTTTTTCCAGATGAGATAAAATCGGGTTTTCGCTTCGAAAATGTCGGATTTAAGTATCCCTCATCCGATCGATGGATCATTCGAAATCTAAATTTTCAATTAAATGCCGGTGAAAAATTAGCGCTAGTTGGCGAAAACGGAGCGGGAAAAACGACCCTGGTTAAATTATTGACCCGTCTCTATGAACCGACCGAAGGAACGATTTATCTTGATGACATAGATATCCGGGAGTATGAATCCGGTTCATTTCATGAGGCAATCGGTGTCATTTTTCAGGATTATGTCAAATATTATTTTAATGCGGCAGAAAACATTGCAGTTGGTCATATTGACAGCCTGAATGATCAAGGGAGAATCGAGGGAGCAGCCCAGGCCAGCCTGGCTGACCAGGTCGTGGAAAAATTACCGGAAAGATACAACCAGATGTTAGGGAGGCGATTTGCCGGTGGTAAAGATTTGTCGGGCGGTGAATGGCAAAAAATCGCATTGGCCCGGGCATATATGAAGGAAGCCCGGCTTTTAATTCTGGATGAACCGACTGCGACTCTTGATGCCCGGGCAGAGTTTGAAGCTTTTGAACGATTTGCCGAATTAACTTCCGGAAAAACAGCCGTCATCATTTCTCACCGTTTCAGCACGGTCCGTATGGCTGACCGTATCATGGTACTCAAAGATGGTCATATTAATGAAATAGGTTCACACGAAGAACTTCTGGCAGCCGAAGGACTTTATTCCGAATTATTTAATTTGCAGGCGGCGGGGTATCAATAGGATTGCATTTCCAAAACTTTTGTAAATAAGGGACAAGTGATCAATAATGGATTGGAATTGATCTAAAAATATCTACTTTGGTGCAGGTAGCATAGCAAGCAGCCGATAAATCGATATTAAGATTATATGTTTCGCAATCTGATTAAAATCACAATCCGAAATTTTTGGAAGAATAAGAGCATAACCGCGATCAATATAACCGGCCTTTCACTGGGAATGGCTTGCTGTTTTCTGATTATATTGTATTGCAACCACGAATTTAGTTATGATCAGTTTCCACATGTGTCCAAGATAAATACTTATTAAAAAAATAGGTACTCAGAGTCAAGGAATTAGGCCTTGAGCAGAGCGTATTTCGAAATGGATCCTATAGATTATCAAATAATGTATTCTGAGGAGGTGCATGAGCCTTTTCAA
>JBGTCB010000180.1:0-3361 GCA_041748995.1 Saprospiraceae bacterium
TGATGTGCCCGTATTTGCAGCAATTCTGTCTTGTAATAGAAAGTCTAATGCATAATCCAAGATTAATGCATATTGCCTTCGAAACCCAGGGTGTGAAAAACTTATGCGTTGACTTTTGACCTATTGTACCGGCAACTGCTACTTCTTCCGGCTCCTATCGTGATAAACAATCAGGGATCATAGGGATAAATGCTGGCCAGGATGTCAATAGCCTCGTCCTCATTACCATCCATGAAACCAATCGCAACGACCAAATTGGTAGAACTTTCGGTATCGAGCAACAAAGAGAGCAGGAGAAAATCATACGATCCATAGTCATCTGTAGCCGCTACAATAAAATAACCTTTCAGATCACCCAGATCTATCTCATCACCATCAACCGCAGCGTGATCAAAAGTGGCCAATTCCTCCGCCATTTCGATGGTAGCTTCTGCGAGGTGATCAAAGTTGACATTCGCATCTGCCCAGGGGATTAAGGATACAGCAATGATCCCGTCACTGCTGACAGCCGTAAATTCCGATTCGTTATTTACCTGAACATTGAAATCGGAAGCTACTTCAAACCCAATACCATGATAATCCCACTCAAAAGCAGTCTGAGCAGTTAAGTCAATAAGGCAAAAGGTTGCAATAGCGAGTAGAAACGAGTGAGTGATAGCTTTCATTCATTTTAAATTAGAGAGGAAAGGTAAATTTCTTTTAGACATGCGCGGAGAATTTAGCAATGATTATTTTTTCGACTGCTATAGAGGATTTACAATCCATCCTTAATTTTGCCCGGCTTACAAAGCAAAATCTAGGATATAATGTATTTTCGGGCCGGTCGTAATTCATCCTGACAAAAAATTTGTAAATTGATAGGATCTGTTCCCCTCTGAGTAAAAATAGGGCAATTATTATTCATCTTCAAGTTGACGACCATGCATAAAACCTCCATCTACTCACTTTCCTCCCATGTCTTTTCATGGAGACGACATCTGGTGCCCGTTGGAATCTTTGTGACGGGACTTTTATGGCTGGGAATCAATGGTTGCAAGGAAACGGATACGGTGCCGGTCGGAACGGATGATTTGGGTGGAGTGGTGACCGGACCCAATGGACCCGAAGCCGGAGTCTGGGTCATTGCAGAAACCTTTGATCTTCCAACGCGTTTTGCCAGGATCGTTGTGACCGACGATGAAGGACGCTATTTAATTCCGGATCTTCCCGCTGCCAATTATTCGGTTTGGGTACGCGGTTATGGCTTGGTCGATTCACCAAAGAAGAAATCCACACCTGGTAATAATCTCAACCTTACTGCAGTGATCGCTCCCGATCCTCAGGCGGCAGCCTGGTATTATCCCGGGGGTTACTGGTATTCGCTCCTTGAAGTACCGGACAAAAGTGAATTTCCCGGCACTGGGCCGGAGGGCAATGGGATTTCTCCAACGATGACAACCCAGGCTAATTATTTAAGAAGCATTAAGTCCGGTAATTGCCTCGCTTGTCATCAGTTAGGTGGTATCGGTACCCGTGAAATTCCCAGTGCGTTAGGTAGTTTCAACAATTCAAAGGAAGCCTGGGCCCGTCGGATTCAATCAGGACAAGCGGGAGCAAGTATGATTTCCGGTGTACACGGTCTAGGTTTTGAGGGAACCATTAATATGTTTGCGGATTGGACGGACCGGATCGCTGCTGGTGAGATTCCGGAGACGCCACCCAGGCCGCAGGGTATCGAACGTAATGTGGTCATTACCCAATGGGATTGGGCAGATCCGAAAGCCTACCTTCATGACGTCGTTGCCACGGATCGTCGTAATCCCACCGTCAATGCCAATGGTGCCCTTTATGGAGCCCTGGAAGCCAGTGCCGATTACCTGCCTGTGCTTGATCCGGTCACCCACGATACCAGCAGAATATTACTGACTGTCAGAGATCCCGAAACCAAACCGGCTTCCGGACCGGAGATGCCACAACCTTCTCCTTATTGGGGTAATGAACCTATCTGGAACAGCAAAGCCAATGTTCATAACCCAATGCTCGATGAAGAGGGGAGAGTCTGGATTACCGCAGCTGTCCGTCCACCTGATAATCCGGACTTTTGCCGGGAAGGCTCCGATCATCCGTCAGCCAAACTCTTTCCCCTTACCCGCTCAGGCAGGCATCTGGGCGTGTACGATCCCAGGACCAAATCCTACACCCACTGCAGTACCTGCTTCAGCACCCACCACCTCATGTTTGCTGAAGATGAAAACAACACGCTTTGGACTAGCGGAGGAGGCAATGTGATTGGATGGTTGAATACCAAAAAATTTCTCGAAACCGGAGACGAGCAAGCTTCCCAGGGCTGGACAGCCCTGATCATGGATACGAACGGTAATGGCAAAAGAGATGATTATGTTGAGCCCGACGAACCGGTCGATCCTGCGAAAGATAAACGACTGGCAAGGGGGTTATACTCAGTAGCACCCGCACCGGATGGTTCGGTTTGGGGCTCCACCCTTGGTTACCCGGGAGGAGTTGTGAGACTGGATCCGGGTACGGATCCTCCCCATACATCCCTGGTCGAGTATTATGAACTGCCATTGGACAGTGGGGGAGAACCCATCGAGGGATTTTCTCCAAGAGGTATGGATATTGATCGCAACGGGGTGGCCTGGGTAGCGCTCGCCAGTGGCCACATGGCTAGTTTTGACCGGCGAAAATGTGGTGTACTCAATGGCCCGGATGCGATCGGTCAACACTGCCCTGAAGGTTGGACTTTCTATCCCGAGCCTCTGCCTCAGATGAAAGGGGTCAGTTATTCCGGTAGTGCAGAATCAAGCTACTACACCTGGGTAGATCAGTTTAATACCTTTGGCCTGGGTGAAAATATACCTATCAATACCGGTAATGGATCAGAAGGTCTTCTGGTCCTAAAAGATGGCGAATGGGTGGTACTACGGGTGCCCTACCCACTGGGTTTCTACACCAAATGGCTTGATGGCCGGATTGATGACCCTGACACCGGTTGGAAAGGCAGAGGGCTTTGGGCAACCATTAGCACAAGGACTCCCTTTCACATGGAAGGGGGGAAGGGTACTACCAGTAAAGTCTACAAGTTTCAGATGCGACCGGATCCGTTGGCGAGATGACCATACCTCTTTCTCAAAGGAGGCTGCAGAAATAGCCAACTTGCGCTGATATTTATCAAGATCATTTTTTCATATTGTGAAATGTGAAAGTGCATAACCTACAAATTCCCCTTTTTCATCTGGGCTACCGCATACTCACAGGCCCTGGCCGTTAGTGCCATGTAGGTCAATGAAGTACTCACATTTCCAGACGAAACCATACCAGATCCATCAGTGACAAATAAATTGGGTACATCATGGCATTGGTT
>JBGTCB010000181.1:0-8291 GCA_041748995.1 Saprospiraceae bacterium
TGACAAATCTCCTTAGAGGTGAGATCTTGCAAAAATCAAACCTTCCAGTCAAAATGACGGGATACACACCCTGCTTTCGAAGGGAAGCCGGATCCTATGGATCGGACGTAAAAGGGCTCAACCGGGTACACCAGTTTGACAAAGTTGAAATTGTACAGGTCGCCGATCCTGAAACCTCCTATCAGGCGCTGGATGAGATGTTAAATCATGTGGAAGAACTGCTGATTAAGTTGGAACTCCCCTATCGGATTTTGCGTTTGTGTGGAGGAGATATGGGATTTACATCTGCACTCACTTATGATTTTGAAGTGTTTTCTGCCGCTCAGAAAAAATGGCTAGAGGTAAGCTCCGTTTCCAACTTTGAGACATTCCAGAGCAACCGGTTGAAACTTCGTTTCCGGGAAGGTGATGGTAAACCGCAATTAGCCCATACCCTAAACGGCAGTGCACTTGCTCTGGCCCGGATTGTAGCTGCAATTCTGGAAAACAATCAGGATGAAAGTGGAGTTAATATTCCTAAGGTATTGCAGGATTATACTGGTTTCTCAAGAATATAAAAAAGACATAAAATGATAAGTTCAGGATATTTAGGATATATGCTTGTTGCGGGACTAATGACCTTGATCGGTATGGCCGTGAGTGGCCGGCTGAAAAGTAAATTTGCCCATTACAGCCAAATTCCCAACAAGACACGATTAAGCGGGAAGGAAGTTGCTCAAACCATGTTGGCCAACTATGGTATTGCCGATGTAAAGGTAATTGAAGCACAAGGTGTTTTAACCGATCACTATAATCCAATGAATAAAACTGTGGCTTTGTCCGGTGATGTCTTCCATGGTCGATCTGTGGCTGCTATGGCAGTTGCCGCACATGAATGTGGTCATGCCGTTCAGCATGCCACCGCCTACCCAATGCTCAAACTACGGTCAGGGATCGTACCTCTGGTCAAAATTTCTGCTCAATTGCAACAATGGCTTTTGTTATTATCCCTTGGTGGATTGGGTGCCGGCTTCAGTGGCAGCAATACCCTGATCCTGATTACCATTGCAGCGTTTGGAATTACGGCCTTATTTGCCCTGATCACGCTCCCGGTAGAGTTTGATGCCAGCAAGCGGGCATTGGTGTGGATAGATCAGACCGGCACCGCATCCGGTAGTGAATATGAGGGTGCTAAAGATGCTTTAAAATGGGCAGCCATGACCTATGTTGCCGCTGCTTTATCTGCACTGGTGATGCTACTTTACCTGATCACCCGTCTTCAGCGCAATTAGGGTCACTAAAAATAAAATATTAACTTGCCAGCAATATTTAAAATATGTTGATTATGGTTTCCGATGAAGTCGACATGGCTATGGAAATTGCCAGAGAGGGCATGGAACTTGCGGTGGAGCATCTTAACAATGAGTTGGTAAAAATCAGAACCGGTAAGGCCGCGCCAGCCATGTTAAATGGCTTATTGGTCGAATATTATGGCAGTCCAACTCCTTTGAATCAGGTGGCCAATGTCGGCACCTCTGATGCACGAACAATTACGATACAACCGTGGGAAAAAAAAATGCTGTCAGCAATCGAACAATCGATATTCGCTGCCAACCTGGGTTTAACCCCGATGAATGATGGGGAGATCATCCGAATCAATATCCCTCCATTGACGGAAGAACGCAGAAAACTTCTGGTAAAACAGGCTAAACACCTGGGGGAAGAAGGTAAGATCAGCTTACGATCTAATCGTCATAAAGCAATGGACGCTATAAAAAAGGCTGTAAAAGACGGATATCCGGAAGATGCGGGCAAACGCAAGGAAGATGAAGTCGATAAATTAGTACATGAGTACTCCGACCAAATCGATCGGGTGGTTGAAGTCAAGGAGAAAGATATCATGACCGTTTAGAGCCTGGGAGGGCTGCTGAAATACTCCAGTGATATTTTGTGGCATCATTTTTAAAGGACTTTGATGATCCCTCAGTCTGTTACTCCTCTTGCAAGATTATTCTTTGATCAATTCACTTAATGGTAATCGATTTATATCACTGGAAGTAACCCGGATCAATTGTTGCTTTGTAAGCAGCACCTTACTTTCCTGAACAATTTCCGGTAGTTGGTATTGCTTTTCTTCGAGGGTTCGCAGCTGAATAACCGTCAGAACATCCCTCTTCGTAAAAACCAGAGACTGATCTTCGATGACCTGAAAATCGGCAACTTCGGGCTGCAGGATTTGTGACCGGTATTGACCAAATAAATCAAAAATAAGCAACCCCCGGTCAGGAGCACCGACATAAAGATAATCCCCGGATTCTACCATCCTGGTAGGTTGCAACCGTTCGTTGAAAATCAGACGCAAGTCATCTCCCTTTCGAATAATCTCTCCCTGTTGATTCACCCTATAAAGTCGCTGTTCATGGTCGTTAAAGATCCAGATGGTACCATCTCTTGAAAAAGTCACCATATTGATCTCTCCAAAGCCCAGTTCAATGAGATTGAACCTTCCTGTCTCCAGAAGTCTGCGATCCAGCACAACACCGGTATTGAAGGCGGGATAAAAAACCAGGACCTTGAGGGGACTTGTAGCATCTATCAAACCGACATTGCCCAGCTGATTGTTGGAATAATAGCCCAGCTGCCGGTCTTCGGGATCCAGCTTGAAGATTTCGTTAGCTGTGTTTACGATATATAAATTGCCCAGCTGATCCGTGACCGATTTTTCATAGGTGATGATACCCTGTTCAACCTCAACAGTCTGGCTTAGGGACCGGGTGTTCGTACAAGCCATAACGATAACCAGGAGTACCAAAAGATTACACCACAATAGGAGTTGCTTCATCATTTTCAAAAAAACATATTTCCAGGGTTGATCCGTCAAATACGGCATAAGAGCTATATACCAGCCAATCACCTAGATTTATATAACGACTGATCTGGTTATCCAGCATACAATCGATGACAAGATGCCGGTGTCCAAAAATCAAAAAGTCGACCGGATGCTCCCGGATTATTTGATTGGCATACTGCACCAACCATTCTTTTTCTTTACCCAACCACCGGTCTTTTTCGGCTGCTTTGCCTCTGCTTTGGCCACTCCAAAAATTTGCCAGCTTAAAAGCCAGGTTCGGATGTAGTCTTGCATACAGCCATTGACTCAGCGGGCTTGAAAAAATTCTTTTTATAAACTTGTAGCCGTGGTCACCTGGGCCCAAACCATCTCCATGGCTGATCAGGAATTTCTTGCCCGACCACTCCTGATACAGCGGATTTTTATGCAGGGTAGCTCCTATTTCCTTTTCGAGGTAGTCAGACATCCACATATCATGATTTCCGGTAAAAATATGAAGTTGAATACCCGCATCAGACAATTCGGCCAGCTTCCCTAAAAAACGAACATAGCCCCGGGGAACCACTGCCTGGTATTCAAACCAAAAATCAAATAAATCACCCACCAGGTAGATGGCCAGGGCATCATCTTTGATCATATCTAACCATCGCACGATTTGGTTTTCCCTTTCGGCAGAAGTTAATCTTGCATCAATGCCCAAATGAAAGTCCGAGGCAAAATAGATCTTTGACATCGTGATCGAAGATAATCTTTTGTAAGATAGGAGGACCACAGCCTCCCGATCTAAAAATGATCTACAATTTGGATCATTCCCTGTTTAAAAGAAATATGGGATATCCTTAACTTACTTCTGTTTCAGCTATAACTCCGAGGTATGCATTGCTTTTATAACCGTATGATCAGAAAATACCAATTCCTGATTTCAATTACCGTCAGTTTACTCATTGTTTTTCAACATGCACATAGCCAATCTTCCCCCGTAGATCTCAGATCTCTTATCGAAGAATTGAAAGATCTGGTGGCTATCCCCAATAATGGACTATACCCCGAAGATATCCGAAAGAACCTCCATTGGGTAGAAGGGGCTTTTGCCCAGCGGGGTTTGCAATGCCGAATACTCCCTACTGCCGGCAACCCCTTGTTTTATGCGGATAAGTTCATCTCCGCTGACTTGCCAACCATACTTTTCTACATGCACCTTGATGGTCAACCGGTGGATCCTGCCCGGTGGGATCAGGATAACCCTTATCATCTGGTCCTCAAAATCGCTGATGACAAAACAGAATCCGGTTGGAAAGTTTTGGACTGGGATAATCTGAAAAGCGAAATCAACCCGGAGTGGAGACTATTTGGTCGTTCGGCTGCCGATGACAAAGCCCCTATAGTCGCCTTTCTTCATACCATAGATCTTTTGTCCCGAACATCCAGAGTGCCTGCCTGCAACATCAAGGTCTTGCTCGATACGGAGGAAGAAATGGGTAGTCCCAACCTTCCCGATGCTGTGGAGAAATACAGAGATTTGCTTCAGGCTGATGTTCTCATCATCAATGACGGTCCGGTTCATATTACAGGAGAGCCTACCCTGATATTTGGCTGCCGGGGTTATATGAGGATGGATCTCACGATTTACGGGCCGGTTTTACCACAACACAGCGGTCATTTCGGAAATTATGCTCCCAATCCGATTTTCAACCTCGCTCACCTACTGGCAAGTATGAAAGCCGAAGATGGCAAGGTCACCATTTCCGGTTATTATGATGGAGTGATGATTAGTGAAGAGGACAGCCTGGCGATGGCACAGGTACCGGATGATCCGAAGCAGATACACGATTTACTCCAAATAGCCCGTCCGGAAAAGGTAGGTGAAAGTTATCAGGAATCTTTGCAATATCCATCACTCAACGCCAGGGGGATTCTTTCCGGTTGGGTCGGTAATCAGGCTCGGACGATCGTTCCGGACTTTGCCACTGTGGCTCTTGATATCCGTTTGGTTCCAGAAAGTGATCCGGCACAGCTTACCAAACTAATCCGGGATCATATCCAAAATCAGGACTTTTACCTTGTAAACCGTGAACCATCCAGGATAGAAAGATTGACTTACCCGAAAATCCTGTATTTCAACACCGGAGAGCCTACCCTGGCTTTTCGCACAGCAATGAGTTCACCAAGCGGAAAATGGTTGTCCGGGGCGTTGGCCCAAAAATTTGGCAAAGACCCAATCAGGATCCGAATGATGGGAGGAACCGTCCCGGTATCTGCGTTTATTTCAAGCTTACAAATACCGGCTATTATCGTACCGATGGTCAATGCCGACAATAATCAACACAGTCCCAATGAAAATATTCGATTGGGACATCTTCAAAATGCAGTATCTATCTTTGAGGCAATTCTGACCACTCCAATGAAGAGTAATTAAGGGTGCCTGAATTTATCCGGTGTCCTGCTTCAAGTTACGTATATAGACGGGGCATGATACTATTTTTAGACAATTGTACTATCTTGTATGTTCAGCTCATTTAATTTAATAGCTATGATAAAATATGTAATTCTCGCCTTGATATTGATTCAGGTACCGGTCTTTGCCCAATCGGATGTCCAATTTCAGTCAATCCTGAGCCGTTCGGACTTGTCCGGATGGGTCATTCCGGAAAATAATCTTTGGTGGTCTGTGCAGGATGGAGTCTTAAGTGTATCGAATGATCCCGGGCTTCAGGGCAGCATTCTCTGGACCGACAAATCTTATGAAGATTTTATCATCAAAGGCGATTTTAAATTTGGAAAAGGCAAGGTTGATTCCGGGTTTTTCATTAGAAATGAGAATGATCAGATCCAGATTGGAATATCGGGTTCTCTTAAAAGGGATATGACCTGTTCACCTTATATACCAGGTAAAGGATATCCCATCGAAGCTACCGGAGTCCAGGATCTTCTAAAACCTGATGATTGGAATTCCATAAAGGTGAAAGCGGAGGGGAATCAATACACCGCCTGGTTGAACGGTGTTGAGGTGATGCAATACACCTCGGATACAGCTACGGAATCCGGACCGGTTGGTATTCAGTTACATGCGGGCAATGAGATGAGTATCGATTTCCGCAATTTGATGGTGGCCGAGTTATAAAGGAGAAGTCTTATTGGATTCTGTTGAAGGATGATGTCATATCCTATTGCATTTTAAATTGAAGCCATGCTTATTCAAGAACAATTGCTAAAAAGCCTTCATTCCTAAGAGAGTCTGTAGAAGCATTGAGCCAATTATCTTATTTTAGCATTTCGACTGGGCAATCAGCCTCAACTTACACGATTATTTCTCTAAGCATTCATAATTTTCAAAAAACATGAAGATCTCTAACTATTTCATTTTATTAGTGAGCATATTGATGGCTTCTTCCTCCTGTGTCAGTAAGAAGAAGTTCCTGGCTGTTCAAGATGATTTGGCCAAAGTCCAAAAGGATCTGGGGGACTGTGGGGTTGATTTAAACCGCTATATGAACCAGCTCACTGTGTGCCTGCAAGAGAAAGAACGCATTATGAATGAACTCCAAAGCCGACAAGACAATCTTAAGCTAAGGGAGGAACAAATTAATGACTTAAAAGAACAAATCACTGACATCCGCAACCAGCGTGATGCCCAACTGCAACAAGTAGAGGGATTGACCCAGTTGTCTCAATCAGCTACCAAAAACATCCAGGAAACTCTGACACAGCTGGAAACAAAAGACCGGTACATCCATTTATTGCAGGCGGCAAAGAATCGGACCGATTCGATAAATCTTGCGCTTGCCATCAACTTAAAAAGCGTGTTGCCCCAGGGTTTGGAGGACGAGGATGTGGAAGTCAAAGTAGATAAAACGGTAGTCTTTATTAATCTATCCGATAAGATGCTGTATAAAAGCGGTAGTGCAGAAATATCCGATCGGGCTAATGAAGTCCTGGGCAAAATAGCTACCATTATCGAATCCAGACCCGATGTAGAAGTTATGGTAGAAGGATACACGGATAATGTGCCGATTAAAACTCCATGCATCAAGGACAATTGGGATCTCAGTGTGCGACGAGCCACCTCGGTCGTAAGAGCTCTTCAGCAGCATCATCAGATTGACCCTAACCGGTTGATTGCTGCCGGCCGCGGAGAGTGGAACACCCTGGAATCCAATGACACGGAAGAAGGACGATCGACCAACCGGCGTACCCGGATCATTATCATGCCGAAACTAGATCAGTTTTATGATTTACTAAATCCAAATATGGCAGCGAAGTGAGTTAGGCCATATGGATGCGGGGCGGTTAGTGTGGAGCGTCCTAGGAGGCTGTTGAAGTACCCAACTTGCGCTGGTATTTGTCAGATCACTTTTTATGTAAAATGAACTCAGCCGTTCTCGTCGCTTCTGTCTTTGTTGATCCCCTGCCCGGCATGCCTCGGCAGACGGTGTCAGTCAGTTACAACCCGGTATCTTCCTTCGTCTCGCCGCGTCAGAAGCGACGATTTACGGCTGCAGCATCAATCTGAGTATTTCAACAGCCTCCTGGCGGTGTAATAAATCTTCCCTTGGGTATTACTGTTTTAACCTCTTTATCAATCCTGGTAAACTCGCTACCAGCTGGTGCCTATATGATCCAGGCTGGTTTTAATGTGTCATCCAGCCTATTTTTGCAGCGGATTAAAGGAATAAAAATATTAGTGGTAAAATATATTTCATGATACTTTTTCCTTGATGGTATTTATTATGCTTTAATTTTTTACGATATATCCACACTCACACTCACACTCAAATTCACACCCACACCCTAATAAAAGAGAAGGTTTATTGGCTTCTGTTGAAAGAATGATGTCGTATCCACTTGTATTTTAAGTCTGCTTTAGACCTCTATCTAAGGTTATGTAAGTCGAAACATTGAAATTTAAGAGAGCGCTTATTCAAGAACAATGGTTAAAAAGCCTTCATTCCTAAGAGAGTCCATAACACTTGAATCTGGAACGTGACTGTAAGCGATAAGATCGGTGTAAAACATTGTTTCAACCGGCTTTTTAGAATTGAATACGATGACCCGCTGACCGTGGTATTTTTGACCCAGAGTTTTGATTTCATGAACCCACAGTGGAGATCTGTCTCTTTTTTCGAAGGGTTTTATTCTTTCAAGGGAGTATCTCACCGGAAGTACAATTAAGCCTGACAAGACGATGTACTTCACCCAGGCGGGTAATCCCGGATGCTTCCAGGCCCTAACTGCGTAAAAGAATTGAGCAGTAATGTTATGAGTAGGAGAAAGGTCTATATACAATTAGAAAATTCAACAGAATCAATCTGGGTAGAAGTAAGCGATGATCATTTTATCTTATTAAATGTACCCTTCTTTGCTAGTGGATTATCTTTTGGTGATTTAATTTGTGCAAATTGTAGTCATACTTCGATTACAAAATCGACCACTTAGAATCGTATTTTGAGTGTTCAATTATGTG
>JBGTCB010000182.1:0-1928 GCA_041748995.1 Saprospiraceae bacterium
GGTTCTGGCGCGGGGTAATCACACTCATCTCTATTCTAATCTGATCGAATACTTCCTGATAAGTCGTCTGTTTGTCGCTATTAAGCAGCACCTTGCTGATGGTATAGGTTAAAGAACCAACATAGTTCCCTTGTTCATCAAAAGTCTCATAGTTCAACTGGGAGGCGCTGGCCCCGCTAAACAATACCATAGGTGCAATACCCGCAGGCTCTTCTCCACCCCTTGTCTTAACCTTTAACTGGTATCCGCCCTCTTCTTTTACGGGCTTTGCTTCCCAGTCATCCGGACCCATAAATTCAGTAGTGCCCCTAATGGGCGCTAAACCTGAACCGCCTCGTGTTGCCGTACCTGAATGGCAGGCATCAAAAATAAGCGTTAAACTCCCATTAGCACCGAGCTTAATTCTAAGTTCTCCAACCAGGTATTCTAACTCATCATCAATCAAATGGTTTTGTCCCTCATACTCGTTTTTGACGAATTTCATGGGGGCATTATAGGGAACTATAGATTCATCCTTCCCATCCAATTCATCTCCGTTTTTGTCCCAAACCTGCTGCCCGTGCCCGCTGTAATGGACAACATAAATATCTCCTTCTTCTGCGTCGCGGGTAATTTTTTCGATAGCCGCAATAATACCTGCCTTGGTAGCCTGACTGTCAGTAATGATTAAAATATTATCATCCGTAAATCCGTGATGATTCAGTGCGCTAACGATAAGCGGAACATCTTTGTCAGAGGAAATTTTTCCCCAATGTCCTTCTCGTGGATAATCACCAATGGCAATAATTAAGGCCTTTTTTTGACCTTGTCCATAACTGAAAACAACGCATAAGCAAGCAATGAAAAATAATATTTGCTTCATTCTTTTATTCCCTAAGTCTGTCTATATGCCTTCCAGGCAATAAAGGTAAATGAAATGAAAAAGCATAAAATACCGACTAATCGGTATTTTTCTGTTATTTATTCAATGATTTCAGCCTATCGGGCGGAACTGAGATAAAAAGCGCACATCGTTTTCAAAAAAGGTGCGCAAATCTTTAATATCATATTTTAACATGGTTATGCGTTCTACCCCGATGCCAAAAGCATAACCAGAATATACTCCGGAGTCAATTCCACAGGAATCCAATACCGCCGGATCCACCATACCACATCCCATTATTTCCAACCAACCCGTGTATTTGCACACATTACATCCTCTTTCCGAACATAAAAAACAACTCACATCCATTTCAGCACTTGGTTCAGTAAAGGGGAAATAGGAAGGTCTTAATCTTATTTTAGCTTCTTTTCCAAAAAATTCCTGTGCAAAATAGAGGAGCATTTGTTTCATATCGGCCATGCTTACCCCTTTGTCAATATACAAACCTTCAACCTGGTGAAAAAAGCAATTGGAGCGTGCCGAAACAGATTCATTCCTGTACACTCTTCCCGGTGCAATAATTCGAATGGGTAACTCGCCGCTTTCCATAACCCTGACCTGAATATTGGAAGTATGGGTCCTTAAAGCAAAATCTTCATCTATAAAAAAAGTATCCTGCATATCCCTGGCAGGATGGTCCGCAGGAAAATTTAAAGCTGAAAAATTATGCCAGTCATCTTCTATTTCTGGTCCGTCTTTCACCACAAAACCGGCACGAATAAAAATTTCCTGCATATCCTCAAGTACCAGTTTTAAAGGATGTCTCGAACCTGAAGGAAGATTATTTAGAGGCAATGTAGCATCAATATCGGGTACTGACTGTTCGTCTGCGGTATTTTCAAATAACTCTTTCAAACTGTGGTATTGTTCTTCAGCTTTTGCCTTGATCTGATTAATTTTTGCACCAAATTTTTTCTTTTCTTCCCCTGAAACCTGCCTGAATTGCTCAAATATTTCGTTTATAATTCCTTTTTTTGAAAGTAACAGTAAACGAAAGGACTCCAGT
>JBGTCB010000183.1:0-8184 GCA_041748995.1 Saprospiraceae bacterium
ACCTTTTTGATTCTCGTCTTCCAGTAACCACAGCAGGTTTAGCTTTTCATCAACTTCAATCAACCAAAAAAACATCCAAATTTTACCATTATTTAACTTTTGGTGACTCTATTATTACCATTCTGAGCAATGTGGGTTAAATAAAAAAGGCTGCATCAAATCGACGCAGCCTTTTTTCTTCGTTATGATTTTTTTCGCCAGCTCAACTTATTGATCTTACGACCAATTTTATATCCCAGATTCAGACCTGCTTCCGCATCCATCCGGAAATGTACACCTAACGGAATCCTGGAATAGGCATTTTCTGCCGCCATCTCATAAAAATTACCAAAAGTCCGTGGAATCGATTTGAATTCTGTTCTTCCCTCATGACAACGATCGGTCATAGCGTGATTGAATCCATAGATCTCAGTTAATACTTCAGCGGCTACGGCTCCAAAGGTTGCATGGCCTGATGGATATGCTGGAAAGTTTGGAGTATAATAGGCACCGGATCCATCCGGGCACATAACCGTATTCCAGTCACTTTGCCCCATAACCTTATGTATATAGTCAATAGGCCGTAAAAGATTGTATTTGTATTTTTCACTCCAACATCGGACTCCTGCGTCATTGAGTCCGATACCGATTTTAGCATAAGTGTACACCGCAAGGTCCAGCGTTGCTTTTTCACCTTCAACTACCTGATTGGCAACTGCAATCCATCGACCGGCGGGAGTAAAAGTCAATATAGGACAGTCATCGCTCCAAAAATCTGCGATCCAGGCATCATCCGGACTGGCTCCTGACTTGACGAGGTTCGTTATGGTCATACACTCTTTAGCCTGAACATAGAATTGTGAATTTGGATCGGTGCTGTAACTAATCGGAGGTGGAACATTGTCATCCGTTGTTGCGACGAAAGTTCGAACTTGGCCCCAATAAGGAAGCAAAGCCTGCGAATAATCCGGATAAGTGGGTTGCCATGATCCTTCAAATACAGGAGGTACATAACTTGGATTTGTGTTTTTCAGAAAGGACTCATGACCAAGTGCATCACCCTGTGACCATCGGAAGACGGCATTACCAACGGCAGTTCCAAACTCATCGGATCGATTGAATACATCCAATGGAACCTCAGAACTAAATTGACTGGTATACTTCTGCTTGAGTGCAAATAATTTTTGCTGTTGAGCAGCTGGTGCGGTAGGGAACAAGTGTGTGACGACCGCACCATAAGCCGCATGCACGCAGGTAGGCCAATGATATTCAACGTCGCTGTGAGCATTCGGCAATTCCAGACCGGGAAATTGTCCGATCATGGAATTAAATGTTTCGGTCATACCTGGAATAGCTGCTTCATAGCCAGCCAACCCTACATAAGCTGCTGAACGGCCTGAGACGGGAGGCCGATAGCCGGGGGTAAATCGCTCCAATTCCAGGTACAGATTCATCCACTCAAGTGCAATGGTATTGTCAAAGTCTGAGGTTCTGATGATCTCCCCATCAATCACATCATCTGGGGTGTCATCATTGAAGTCGTCCTGTCGGCATGAAAACAGCCCGATGAGCAGTAAAAGCAGCACAGGAAATCTAAATGGTGTCAAGGAAATTTTCATATTCTGGGATTTTTCAAATAATAAATCAATACTGGTCTTTATATAAATCATCAGGTCTTGGTTCTCAATTTGAGCTGGGATGCCCGAAGTCTGTCTTTCTTTTCCAGCATTTCTAAATTTGATGTGATGATTTTATTCGTTTCTTCAATGTCTAACATGATGGTTCTCATCTGTAAAGCAAGATCCTGGTCTCTCTTTCCTGCCTGCATGACTTTGTTCTGCAAACCAGAGTCAAGAGAGTCGAAAACCTGAAACATCTGAAGGAGATCTGCATTCTTTAGTTGTAACATATTCCGTCTCTCATCAGCAGGCAGATCTTTTGGCAGATCCCTTTCCAAGGTTTGAGTTACCTCTAGCCAAATACTGTCGTTTAGCGTTTTTAATGAATCCATACTGCCAATCAGATAGTCACGGTGTGCCACAGCTTCTACAATGATGCCCTCTTCTTCAAAGACATGCTTACAGCTGGTTATAGACAAAAATACGACCAATCCGTAAATAAAAGCAGAATTCCCTCGATATTTCCTGCTGGTCTGCTCTGTCACACAGGGTGAAAATAGCCGCGACAGCTGGTGAGTACAAGTGGCAGTCGATGGGTTGATATGTAGGAGTTCAATCAAATGTTAGGTTTTGAACAGGTCAAATCTAAGGAATTCCCGGGTTTAAATCCTTAGAGAGTTATTAGAATTCATCATTGCGATTCCTCACTCTATTGGGGATCGTACCAACGATGGAATGAGATTACCATTATTCTCTTATCTTAAAGTTACGCCGGATTAAATTTTTATAAATGAATGAATATCAATATAATATATACAATCATATGATCTTTTTATTTTATAAGGAGACGTTTTGTTGTGTACTCCTGATCAACCAAAATTTTTACAAGATATAATCCGGACGGTAACTGACCTGGATTGATCTGCATCGAAGCCACTATCGGATGGCTCTGGCGATAATACTTCTGGCCTGTGACCGACAGGATCTCTACATTGGCTGCTCTTCCAAAACCATTCTTGAAATGGAGGAAGAATATTTCATCGGTAGGATTGGGATCTAATTCTAACCCCTTTAGAAAAGTGAATTCACGGATAGGAGTGGACAAATCTACCCGGAAACTGCTACTGGTTTCGCATCCGTTTGAATCAGTGACCTTCAGTTGATAAGTACCAAAAGACAAATTTTTAGGATTCCGAACCGTAGAAACAACATTGGTTTGTGCATTAGTCCATTCGTACCGGTAGGGCGAAGTGCCCCCAAGCACCGTGACATAAATGTCTCCTTCATTGTCGGGTGCCTTGATACTGTCCAGCCGGATAAATAGTTCGACCGGTTCACCGACAGAAAAGCTTTTAATGAAAGTACATTCATTGGCCTGACTAACAGTTACCTGATAATTGCCCGGAACCAGATTAACCGCAGACTGGGTTGTCTGACCATCACTCCATCGGTAGGTATAGGTCTGATCACTAGCTACCTCGACTGTAGCTGATCCATCGGGTTCACCTGGACAACTGGCATCATTGACCCGTACTTCGGCAGAAATTCTCTTTTCAACTGTCACGTTAACATCGCAATGAAGCCGTATACCATCCGTGGTTGCGTAAGTGTAACTTTCCGTTGAAGTGCCGAGGGGAAAGCTCTTTCCGGTTCCAATTCCATCAAAGATGGTGACTGCACCCCGGGGACAATTGTCAACCGCCATAGGTACGGTGTAGTTGACAACTCCGTCGCATGCTGCAACTGTCACATCTTCGGTACACAGGTAATACGGTGTGATCGTGTCCAAAACCAGAATTTCAACATCACGGGATCCAAGGTTGAGATTTTTATCAATGACGGTAAAGGTTACAAAATTGCGTCCAATATCCTGGCAGTCAAAAACTTCCTGAGCCAGTTGCAGATCGAGGATTCCACAATTGTCAAAGCTTCCGGAATCGATTTGTTCGGCAAAGATCTCTGCGATTCCATTTTCATTCAGGTATATCCGGATGGGTTGGTTCCTTACCCTGGCTATCGGCCGGGTATTATCATCTATACCGACCGTAGTACCGATGGTGCGGGAACAACCGATAGCGTCTGTGATCGTTAGTTCGTAACCACCACTGGGTATATCGATCAGACTTTGAGTTGATGCCCCGTTGCTCCATTCGAATGTCACCGGTTGGGTTGCTCCAAAGATTTGAATATTGATTGCTCCATCCGGATTCTCATCGCAGGCAGTGGCTTCCACATTGAACGCTACAACAATACTGCAATCGGGTACACTCAGTTCTGTACTTCCCATAGTCTGGCATCCATTGGCATCAATCACCTGCAAAGAATACATGCCCGGACCGAGATTCGCAATCCGGTCAGAGGATCCACCAGTACTCCATACATACATATAGGGCGCGGTGCCTCCGCTGACGTCAGCGATTAATGATCCGTCATTGGAGGTTTCAGATAAGGGCGTATTTTTAAGAAAACTGAGAGACAAAGTATCCGGATCAGACAGGTTGATCGGATCAATGATATGTACATTATTCAGATTATCGGTAATGGTGCTGCGATATATGCCTTCCAAAAGACCGTTGATTGCCGGTGTGGTATCTCCGTTATTCCAGGCATAGGTATAAGTCGAACCCGGACCGGTGACCGAAATTGAAATCGCTCCATCCTCAAAATCCGTGCATGATGGAGGTTTGACCAAATCCAATGACACTTTAATCATGGTATCGGGCATCGTTACTGGTCCGGTATAAGCAACCATGAAATCAAATAGTTCATCGGTCGTGAGTCTTCCGATATTAAAAACCAGTTTATTTGGATAAATCCCATAGATGGTGGGCAATGCATCGGGCATGAAATCATCGTTAGCTGCCGAAGTATCTATGATCGGGTAGGGGGTTCCGGTTATCCAATCACCGGCAGAGGCACTGGTGAGTCCCTGGAGATCGGACATTTCCATCACTTCATCGGTTTCAATATGGATCACCCTGACCCGGTTGCTACCTCCGGGGCCATAGATACTGTAGAAGTCTTGAAGCGCATTGGTTCGATGATACGTCCAGCAGTCAGCACACCAGGCGGGAGAGAAATTGAGGATCACAATTTTACCCTGACTGAGATAGCTATGCAAATGATGTTGTTTGCCATTAATGTCAAAAAAATTGAAATCAGGGCTGATGGAAACATTTGGTAGCTGAGCCATCAAACCAAATGACATCGAGACGGTGACAAAAATGAGTACAAAGTGCTTCATGGTCTATCCCTTTAGTAAAGCATTAATTATCAATATATTACATAATCTTATCTCAAGCAAGAAGTAAAGGTTTTTTAACTAAATCACATCACAGATAATTTTATATAGATAAAAATACATAATTTATTAACAATTGATAATCAATAATGAGAGACGACAATTGTTACGAAACCACCCATGTCAATAATAAAAGACTCTATCCAATTTATGCAGGCTGCTATCTGGTTCTACTGAATCACAACTCCCTATGATCTAGCTTAGAAAGTGAGTATCCCGCCAAAGGCATAGGTGTAGGAAAGGAAGAAGTTATACTTTTTACCGGGATTATGTATTAGGGTTTTGTCATGAAAGGCAGAAGTGCAATAAAGACGGGTGCTCCAGAGGTTTTTGAGGGCACAGACATGGTCACCATCATGGTGAGCATCAAAAAATCGATGAAGTGCCCGTCTTTGCAGCAATTCTGCCTTGTAATAGAAAGTCTAATGCATTATCCCGGTTTTAGGGAGTTTTCTACCGCGTCAATTGCAGGAGACTTACTAATCGTTGTCTTAGTTCTCAGAAGGTTGTTGAAATAACTTAACTCGTCCTGATTTCTTCGTCTCTGAGCAGCAACGAAAAGAGCAACTGAAGTTGGGTCAATACACTATTTAAAGAGGGACTCTACAAACGCTTTCTTGTTGAAGATCTGCAACATATCGATGCCTTCACCGACTCCAATATACTTGATGGGAATCTTAAATTGATCGGAGATTCCAATAGCTACTCCACCTTTGGCAGTACCATCTAACTTGGTGAGTGCCAGTGCACTGACATCGGTTGCTTCACTGAATTTCTTACACTGTTCGAAAGCGTTCTGACCGGTAGTGGCGTCAAGTACCAACATCACCTCATGGGGAGCACCAGCCAGTTTTTTCCCGATTGAATTGCGGATCTTGGTGAGTTCTCTCATCAGGTTGATCTTAGTATGTAACCGGCCGGCAGTGTCGATGATGACCACATCCTTTTTTTCATTGATGGCATATTGTACGGCTTCATAAGCTACCGCTGCAGGATCGGCTCCCATTCCTTTACTGAAAAAATCACATCCCACGCGCTCTGACCAGATTTTCAATTGATCGACAGCCGCTGCGCGGAAGGTGTCAGCAGCACCCAGTACTACCTGATATCCCCTGTTTTTATATTGATGTGCAATCTTGCCAATAGTGGTGGTTTTACCAACCCCATTGACACCAACCACCAGCAGTACATATGGAACGTGCTCTTTAGGGATGTCGAAATCATCAATATCGACTGTATTGTTTTCTGACAGCAGTTGAACGATTTCATTTTTAAGAATGGTGTTCAACTCATCAGTAGATATATATTTGTCACGGGCAACCCGCATTTCCAGCCGTTCGATGATCTTGATGGTGGTTTCGAGGCCGATATCAGCTGATATCAGAATCTGTTCCAATTCATCCAGGATTTCCTCATCGACTTTTGATTTCCCGGCGACTGCGCGGGTAATCTTACCAAAGATATTTGACTTGGTCTTTTCCAGACCTTTGTCCAGGTCCTCCTCTCTTTTTTTGGTAAAAAACTTATCGAAGAACCCCATCAGGCAGTCACAGGATGAATTGACATTATTATTGACATAAAATAGGGACTACCGGAGTAGTAGTCCGGATCAGTAAATCCAGATTTGTCGGTGGATTACTTGTTTCCGAAGAAAGCCTTGGCTTCGTCTTTGTGGATCATCATCTCCTTGTACATGTACTTGCCAGTCTTCGGGTCTTTGACGGGTTTTACCACTTTGACGAAATCCTTACCAGTACCGGCATTGGCGGCTCTCTGAGTTACTCTTGCGTTTTTACTGACTTTTGCCATTATTACTTAATTTCCTTGTGAATGGTATATTTTTTCAAAATGGGGTTAAATTTCTTTAACTCCAGCCGATCAGGAGTATTTTTCCTGTTCTTTTGGGTCACATAACGAGATGTGCCAGGTATGCCGGAAGTTTTATGTTCCGTACATTCTAAGATGATCTGTAATCTGTTGCCTTTTGACTTTTTTGCCATGACGATTCTTTTTTAACGCGCATCAGTTTATTAAAGTTTCACACCAGTCTCTACGCCCTTCCTTTCCAATTTCTTCAGGTATGCAAAAAGGCCCAGCTTATTAATCGTGCGAAGGGCTTTGCTGCTGATTTTCAAGGTCACCCACTTACCGGTTTCCGGTATGAAGAAACGTTTTTTGTGAAGATTAGGGGCAAAAACCCGCTTTGATTTACGGTTAGAATGTGAAACATTATTGCCTGTAATCGGTCGTTTTCCAGTTAATTGACAAACTCTTGACATGTTTATTACTTTGTTTTTCAGTCCTTTGAGACTTTTTTTGTGACCACGGCAGGACTCGAACCTGCAACCTCCTGATTCGTAGTCAGGTGCTCTATCCAGTTAAGCTACGAGGCCGGTCTTACCGTTCT
Organism: Saprospiraceae bacterium; assembly: GCA_041748995.1. Lineage (GTDB taxonomy): Bacteria > Bacteroidota > Bacteroidia > Chitinophagales > Saprospiraceae > JABDMH01. The sequence goes on from JBGTCB010000183.1 coordinate 7,307, forward strand.
TTCAACCTTTCGAAGTACCGTCAGTTTTTTCAAAAGCTATTCTTATAGCTCGATTTCACCTTTCGGATTTTCAAAACAGGTGGCAAAGGTACACTTATTTTTTCTCATACAAAACATCCTCATTTGAAAAAAAATAGGCTCGGAGGCTACGTTTTTTCCGATGGCTGTATCTATCCGAAATGTATGACAAAATTTGATTTCCGTAACATGAAGCAAAGAATATTATTCTGCCTCTTGATCGGCCTCCTGGCAAAGGGAAACTCATGGAGTCAGTGCAGCCTGGACTCCCTGATTGTTACTACCGGAGACTGTACCTCCGGGACGGTTGATGTGTGGATTGATTTCCAGGCGGAAAACACACTCAGCGACCGGTTTAGTGTCAAGGGTAATGGTCATCATTATGGTGACTACTCTTATGATAATTTACCAGTCAATATCGGACCCCTCATGCTCGACCCACATAAGAATTACGAGTTTGTCGTGAGGGACTTACGAGAGGGTTCTTGTATGAGCTTCTTTGAATATGGGAAGATAAGCTGCTTTGATTCAACCTGTAACTTGAGCGATTTGAAAGCGGTTGTATATGACAGCTGTCGAAGCAAGAACTCTTATGCAGTAAAACTTGACTTCATACCGGTGGGAATAAATCATTTCGATGTTGATGTTAATGGTGAATTCCTCCTCTCAGCAGTAGTTAATCAGCTTCCCGTTATTATTGAAATTCCTTTCAAAGGTCATGATGTTGACACCATCGGGATTACTGCCAATGACCAATCCGGTTGTTTCGCCACCATTGCAGTTCAAAGTCCGGTCTGTACTAATTCCTGTGGTATTTCGGACCTCTACGCCAAGGCTGTTGAGTGCGGAAATGGATCCTT
>JBGTCB010000184.1:0-3809 GCA_041748995.1 Saprospiraceae bacterium
TAAATAAGCCTGGAGATATTGAACCCGATGATGGATCCCCCTTAACCAGGATTTTAATCCCATAATAAATCGATGGATAAGTGGAAAATTTCTCCCTTGACCAGATTCAATCTGTGAAATATTGTACGTATTTCCTTTGGCAATAGGAGCATAACCTCGCCATTTATCGGTAGTTATCCTTGCATTCTTATCGATATGACTTTGAATAAATGGTAACAGCTGCTTGGTACCTGCATTCGGGATCACTTGGGCATAAGCCCTACTGATACCACCTCTGGGATGCTTCTGAATGGCTATAATTACTTGTTTCTTAGTGGTTTGACTCCGGCCGCGTTTTTCTTTCACTTTCCCTCCAATCACCGTTTCATCAACCTCCACTTCACCATCAATGGGATAATTCCCACTTGACTTCATGGCTAACATTATTTTTCTTTTGAATCGCCAAACGACACTTTGGCTCATGCCTAATTTACGACCGAGTTCATAGGTAGACATACCCTTTGTAGAGGTACTCAAATAAAAAATGATGTAAAATGCTTTCAACAACGGAAACTTCACTTTATGAAACAGGGTATGGGCAGTTGGCGATTCAACTGTTCGGCATTTGGTACAACGACGTTCACCATATCGGCTTGTAGAACAGTATTTGACATTCTTGCATCTTCGGCAAGAAAACCCCTTATACCACTTCAGCTCACCTAAGTAATCCAAACAATCTTCATCACACGTAAATCGCTTACTAAACTCCAAAATGTTAACTCCATTAAACATAGTTTCCATCATTCATTGATTTTGTTACTGTAATTAAGCAACTTACAGTGCAACGAATGTGCATTATTCAAAAAATCAATATCCCCCTGATTATTAGATTATTGCTATCCTTTGCAGCCCATTCATCCACACTTTGAGGATTACCACTTACCATGGCTTTCACAATGTTCCATTTTTTAAAAGCTGCGAAAGTTTCAATTCGATGTACTTCTGCATTTGAAGCACCTTTATTTCCATAGTGATCGCTTGTTGGTTCTCGTTCACCAAAGTCAGCTTCTGAATAGGAATGAATGTGCATGTCAATAATTTTAGTCTGAGAGAATGCGAGTGAAAGCTGTGCTAAGAAAGCTAGTATAACAAGTATTAATTCCCGCTGAAAACTGACCCACCTTTCCCGCTGAAAATTGACCCACCTCCAGAGTCGTTTAGCCTTACTCAGATTTTTTCGAGAAAAGGCTATATGATTGGGGGTAAAAGTCAATATGATCACAATGGAAGACTGGGTTACCATTCGAAACCTCAATAGTAAAGGACAAAGCATACGAGCCATTGCATCGTTGATGGGCATCAGCCGTAACACGGTCCGTGGAGCTCTGCGCCGTAATCAGCCACCTGACTACAAACGCAAGGAGGTCATCAATGAAGACATTGCTCCGTTTGTTGATTTTATTCGGGAGTCGATTTTAGTAAAGAAAAACCGAGGATCAAGAGTCTTAGAGGATATCAAATCCAAAGGATATCGTGGTTCAAAAAGTGCTTTGTATCGGTATTTGGATGGGGTGCGGCAATCTTGCGGGGGAAAGAGTTTTAAACCATATGAAACTGCTCCCGGAGAACAAGCTCAATTTGATTGGAGTCCATATACGGTACTGATAGGAGATGAATTGGTCAAGGTCTTCATCCACACGTATATTCTTGGATACAGCCGTTATCGGATTTACTGGCCATCGCTATCGGATAATCAAGGTGCTGTATTTGAAGCCATGGAGCAGGGCATACATCAGACTGGAGGCGGATGCCAACGACTGCAGACCGATAATGCCCGGTGTTTTGTTACCAAAGCTTCCAAACATGACTTTAAATGGAACAAGAAATACTTGACATTTTGCGGACATTATAAAATGGAACCGACACGCTCTTTGCCCAGGCATCCCTGGAGCAAGGGAAAAGTCGAAAACCCATTTGATTATCTGGAAGATCATTTTATCAAGGATCGATCCTATGATTCTTTTGAAGACTTTGTTACCAAGTTAGGTGAATTTCAAGATGCCGTTAACAATCGGGTGCATGCCACCACAAAAGCTAAACCGGCTGACTTGCTAAAAATAGAAAGAACACATTTGAGTGATCTTCCATCTAACAAATTTGTAGGGATCGAGGAAGAACTGCGTAAAGTATCTTCGGATTGTCTCATAGCTTATGATGGCAGCAAGTACAGTGTGCCCCATTATTTTGTGGGCAAGCAAGTCTGGGTCCGTATTTCTATGGGGTGTTATATCCACATTTACTCCTCGGCAGGTCGAATCATTGCCCAACATACGCTGAGTCTGCGAAAGGGAAAAGTCATTATCGTGGATGAACACTATAAAAATCATGAAATCGAAAGAGGCAATTGGCAAAGACTCGTCAAATGCTTCGCCCAGAAATTCCCACTTCACCAAGCATTCACGGACAATCTACGAGTTCAAAAACGGATTAATCCTCATTATCACCTTTCCCGAATTTTAGATTTAGCCAAGTACTATGAGATTCCATTATTTGATCAGGCATTTGCCATCGCTATCAAAAACAATTGCTACAGCTATCATCTAATCCAGGCCCTACTGGAAAATGAAGTTACCAGCAAAACGCAACCAGCCATTAACAAACCTTCATCACCTCATCTACCGGATCTTAGTGACCAGAATATATCACGCGATCTGAAGGATTACAATCAATTATTCAAATAAAAAAGTATATAAAATGTATCAAACAGACAACATTGAAGATCTCTCTCGTATACTCCGGCTGCCGTATCTCAGGGATCATTATCAACAAGAGATTGACCATGCCATTAAGGCAAAATTATCCTTCCATGACTTTTTATTAACCATCCTCAGAGCCCAGGTGGTTCAACGAGTAGATAACTCCATCAATCGTGCATTAATTAGTGCAGGGTTTACTGCTATCAAGCGACTTGAGGAGTTCGATTTTTCTTTTCAACCTCAAATTGACGAAAAGAAGATACGTGAATTGGCCAGTCTTCAATTCCTGGACAAACACGAAAATATCATCTTCCTGGGTCCTCCTGGTGTAGGTAAAACCCACTTGGCAACCGCCATGGGTGTCAAAGCTTGTCAAGTGAACAAACGAGTAGCATTCTTTACCGTTCAGCAGATCATCTCTGAATTGGTGGTGGCAAATACCACCGGATCACTACCCAAGTTCTTGCAAAAAATCAATCGACTTGACTTGCTTATTATCGATGAACTGGGTTATATGGATCTCGATACCGTACAGGCAGGACTCTTTTTTCAACTTATATCCAAACGGTATGAAAAAGGTTCTGTTATTGTCACCACCAATAAAAACCCAGATCAGTGGGGTGACATCTTTAATGACAGTGTCGTGGCCAGTGCTATTCTGGATCGTCTATTCCATCACTGTCATCCATTCATCATCACCGGTAAAAGCTATCGTATGAAACAATTTCAACTAACAAAAACCGAAACCAAGGATGCTCCCCTTATGTAAGTTTCTTTCTCTCAATCTATATCATCTATCGGGCATTGATTATCTGAGGGAGTTTCCCACAGGTCTAAAAGCTCGAAGAGCTTTTAGCAAAATGGCAACTTTGTTGTCAGTTGCCATTTGTAACCATCGGTATATTGGTAACCGTCGGTCGTTTCCCGGGTTGAAAATAGACAATCTTTCTCAATCTGTTACCTTACCAAATGACTAATATCAAAATGCAACTTATATATTATCCTATTTTTTTTTACTTTACATGGGTCAATTTTCGCTGGGAAAAAGGGTCAATTTTCAAAGGGAATTAACAG
>JBGTCB010000185.1:0-1719 GCA_041748995.1 Saprospiraceae bacterium
TAACATCTCAAACACAGATACTTAAGATTAATTTTACAAATGAGCCATATCAGGCTTTGCATATCAAAGCGCCGAATATTTGTCAGATTTGAAATGGTATCCGACACATAATCAAATAGATGAACTCACCATCGGGGGTGGAAGTACGATTTAAAATAGATTTTACATTATTTATACATCCCGATAATAAGATCAAGATACCTTAGCAGTCGAAGAACCAATTGAAAGACAGTTTAATTGGCATTGTACAACATTAGTAGAAGTGATAATAAGGTTGAAAGGAGATCGCTACGGTCTCCTTTGTTTTTTAACGAACTGAACATTCATGATAAGGATTGCAACAATTTTACTCTTTATACTGGTAGTGTTTAAATTGGATGCTCAGCTGGCAGACCATGTGATTCTTATCACTCTGGATGGGGTACGATGGCAGGAGGTATTCGGAGGGGCAGATAGAGACCTGATGAACAACGCTGATTTCACTCCGGATAAAAGAAATGTTAAAGCGAGGTTTAAGGCGGAAAATCGCGAAGAAGCCCGTAAAAAATTAATGCCCTGGCTATGGTCAGTACTTGCCGAACAAGGTCAGATTTATGGTAACCGTCATGAGGGTAATAAAATGAACTGCGTAAATCGCTACTGGTTTTCATACCCCGGGTACAATGAGATACTCACCGGTTTCAGTGATCCCTGGATCAACTCCAATAGCAAAAAATATAACCCAAACAAAACCATTCTCGAGTGGTTTAATGAGCAACCTGAATTTAATGGTCAGGTAGCCGCCTTTGCTTCCTGGGATGTCTTTCCTTATATCATCAATGACATCCGAAGCGAGATCCCTATTAATGCTGGATTTCAGAAAGCCGATGATACGTTTTTAACTTCCAACGAGCTTTTCCTTAATGATCTTCTCGACCAGGTATCTGGTCCGTGGTCGTCCGTAAGATTAGATGCTTTTACACATAGATATATGATGGAATATCTTAAAAAGAAGCATCCACGCCTGGTTTACATTTCATACGGTGAAACAGATGACTATGCACATGAGGGTAAATACGACCAGTACCTGAATTCGATACATCAAACTGACACCTGGATCCAGGAACTTTGGCAATATCTTCAAACCGATCCTTTTTATGCAGGTAAGACCGCATTAATTATCACCACAGACCATGGCAGGGGTTACCAGAAAATAAAGGACTGGAAGAATCATGGAATTCTCCATAAGGGATCCGGAGAAATCTGGCTTGCAGCCATAGGAGCCAACATCAAAGCTAAAGGTGAAATCAAAAATCCACAACAATTATTCCAGAATCAGATAGCTAAAACACTTGCTCATTTAATGGGATACAATTATCACAACGAGGAAGAAGAAGTTGGAGAAATAATCAAAAGCCTATTTACCAGTGAGGACGAATAATTACGATATCCTTGTAGTTGGTGCAGGAATTCTGGGCATAGCACATGCCTACCATTGTGCCAGGGCGGGACTAAGGGTTGCCTTATTGGAACGTAATAAATTTCCTCAGGATGCCACCGTACGTAACTTCGGACAAATCGTGCCGTCAGGAATGAACTCCAAATGGCAGGTATTTGGACGAGAAAGTCTGAAAACGTACTGCGAAATCCAAAGTGAATTTGATATTACGGTTCGTCAACAAGGTTCAGTGTATTTGGCTAGTAATACTGAAGAAATGACCTTGCTGGAAGAACAGGCTA
>JBGTCB010000186.1:0-1989 GCA_041748995.1 Saprospiraceae bacterium
GTACAACCGGTATTTGGCAAGGAACTAGAGATAATGTGGCTTCAAGTGTTGACAAGGCGCCTTGTGAGTTATACCCGCTGTCGTATCCTTTTAGGATTAAGTTCGTTAGATAGCGTTTTACCTTCCGTAAATAGTGTTGTCCGGAAAGAAGAAAAAGTATGATTTTATGTCTTGAGACATCTTCTACGATTTGTTCAGTAGCAATCGGACGGGACGGACACACTCTAGTTGCTTTGCAGGAGAGCTCGTCATCAAATGATCACGCCTCGATGATCATGAAACATGTTGATGGCTGCCTTAAAGAGGCAAAAATCAATCTGTATGATCTGGAGGCAGTCGCTATTAGTCAGGGTCCGGGTTCCTTCACCGGACTTCGTGTAGGTGTTGCAGCAGCAAAAGCCATTTGCTTTGCTTTAAATGTCCCTTTGATTGCTGTTAGTACACTAGAGGCATTGGCACAGGCGGCACTTACCCAACATCCGGAAGCTGACTACTGCTCATCCATGATCGCGGCAAGAAAAGAAGAGGTTTATGGAGCGATCTTTGATCGTTCGTTGCGTTTAATAGAACATGAACAGGTTATTTCATTGTTTCCTCAATGGCATTATTCGGTATTGGAAAGGGGAGTAAAAGTCATTTTTTGTGGAAGTGGTAGTCAGGTCTATCAGCAAATTAGTCCGGGAGATGGGCTCTTTCTAGTGGATGTTCCAACCTCCGCAGTCAATTTACTGAGACCGGCATTTAGAAAACATATTAAAAAAGATTATTGTATTGCTGAAAGCTTTAAACCAAACTACTTGAAAGAAGCCCATATCACCAAGGCTCGTCCAGTTCTATAACATAGATTATCTGTGAGTTATATATATGAAAATAATGAAATTTATTTTATTGGATACTTTGTACTATTCAATGTCGGCGGCAGGTTCTTCGATCGTATTATAAATTTTGGTACAGTTTTGGTATTGAACTGATAGGATTCCAAAAATTGTAAAATACTTAGATATGAGAAAGCAGAAGAACGAAAATGTCACGTTAAAGCATGGAAAGAAGGATATCCTTCTAGATTATGCAGAACTGCGAAAAGCCGTCCTCGTACTAAGAGCTGTAAATCATAAGCTACGGCAGCGAATTATTGATCTCTTAGAAGAAGGCGAATCCATGACTGTTACGGACATTTACATTAAACTTCGATTAGAACAATCTGTTGCGTCCCAACACCTTGCCATCTTAAGACGTGCTGGGGTAGTCCGAACTGACCGACAAGGTAAGTTCATTTATTACTCTTTAGATAAGAGTAGACTAGCCCAAATTTCAAAACTCGTAGAAGAACTAGCTGTTTAATTTATAAAACTCAAACGCGTTTGAAATCAAGAACTTGTACATAATTACTTATAGTTTTACTGCAACTTTGTTCCGAAGATTTACTTAAATGCTGTAATGTGATCATATTACAGCATTTTTTTATTTGAGAATGTTGTATATAAATTTTTTTTAATGCATATTTGTCCTGACTAAGGCATTTCAAACTAAGAAAATACTACACTTATGAACAGGACTAAGGTTACGTTCAATCACGAGAAATTAGACCTTTCGTGTGAAATCGTACGAGCGTTGGCTCATCCATTAAGACTGAAGATTCTCGAATTTATCGATCAGCATCGGAGAATTAATGTCAATAAGATTTATAATACGCTTGAAATAGAGCAATCCATTACCTCGCAACATCTCCGGATATTGCGCATGGCTGGATTAGTTTTTGCTGAGCGAAATGGGAAATTCATTCACTACACTCTGAATTACCAGACACTCGAAGTAGCACAATCAGCGATTGACCATTTTTATGGCCGACCCTAGGAGGCTGTTGAAATACCCAACTTGCGCTGATATTTGTAAGATCACTTTTTCTGTAAAAAGAATTCAGCCGTTCTCGTCGTTTCTGACATTGTTGATCCTCAGTCAGTTACGACCCGGTATCTTCCTTCGTCTCGC
>JBGTCB010000187.1:0-3890 GCA_041748995.1 Saprospiraceae bacterium
GTGTAATACCCAATATGTTAATGACCGGTGCCGGTTCTCCGGCAGGGATTAGCTTCTATGAAGGTTCTTATCTACCCGGGATATTTCATGAACAAATTATTCATGCAGAACCCGGGCATCAGGTGGTCAGAGCATATATCACAGAAAAATCGGGAGCTGGTTATCAGGCTAAAATTGAAAATATCCTGCTGAGTGAGGATAAATGGTTTCGTCCATCTGATGTTTGTATCGCTCCGGATGGCTCTTTGTTTGTTTCCGATTGGCACGATGCAGTGGTTGGGGGAAATGGTATGGATGATATCGAAAGAGGTCGCATTTACCGGATCACGCCCGCAGGCAAAGCCAATCAATATAGCATTCCTCTGCTAAATCTGGAATCACTGGATGGTGCTGCCCAGGCCTTGAAAAGCCCAAACCAGGCGACCCGCTATCTTGCCTGGAACCAGCTGCATGAGGCTGGGTTAGATGCCGAACCGGCTTTACTTAAACTAATAGAAGAAGACAACCCGGTGTCGACCGTTCGCAGTATGTGGTTACTTGCCCATATGCCACAAAAGGGATTCGAATATGCTACAAGGCTTCTGAAAAGTCCTCTGGAAGATCTTCGCATTGCGGGTATCCGTATGTTACGATACTTACATAGTGATCAACTGATATCTGAGCTCAAAAAAATATCCAGGGATGTATCTCCGCAGGTGAGACGAGAAATCGCAGTCGCCCTGACCGGCCGTTGCCATTCTGCAGCGATAGCCATCTGGCTGGATCTCGTTGACCAATTAGATCCTTCCGATAGGTGGGCGCTGGAAAGCCTGGGTTTAAGCACGGATCATTGCCCTGAAATGTACTTTAAAGCCTGGATGAAGCAGGTTAATAATGATTGGAACACTCCCGTTGGCAGGTCACTGATCTGGCGGGTCCGGTCAGTTGAAGCATTACCTTTGTTGGTTTATATTATTGAAGACAAAAATACCCAACGCAGTGAATTACCACGTTATTTTCGTTCATTCCATTTTATTGATGCACCTAATAAAGATGACCTTCTTGCTGGTATTTTAAGCCATTTCCCGGCAGATACCTTGATTTTAAAATCTGTGCTTTTAAGCATAAATCCCGGATACTTGAAGTCTAATTCACCTTTCAGAGGTCAGGTGACAAGCCAATTGCCTATCATCAAGGGTTCACCGGAGTGGTTCTTCGCCATCAGAACACTCAAACTGACATCACAAAATGAGATCTTATGGACCATGATCATGGATGAGATCGACGATGAAAAGCGAAGAAGTGCAGCCTCTACTCTGCTTAATTTGGCCGGAATGAATTATCTGAAGAATAAACTGGATACGATCAATGCGGGGGATTATGAAAAATGCATTGCGCTCTTCGCTAATAATGCCAACTATGAAATGGCCACATTCCTTGCCTCCGAGCTTAGCCGTAGTGACCTGGATTATTCCGTGAAAAGGAGAATTGTTGATGCTTTGGGGAATTCAGGCAGCGGACAGGAAGTACTTTATCAATTGATTAAAGCTGAAAAAATTCAGGAAGACTTAAAACTCCCGGTTGCCGTCAAGTTGTTAAATTCCTGGAATTCAAAAATCCGGAATGAAGCACCCTCCATGCTTGCAAGTATACCGGGGGCCAACCTTGGTCAAGAACCCGATATATTCACGATATCAAGAAAAACCGGAGATGCCAAAAAAGGAAAAGCTGTTTTCCAGTCATCCTGCGCCAATTGTCATCAGGTGGATGGAATCGGAATTCGGTTTGGGCCTGATTTGACAGAAATCGGAGATAAACTGTCTGCACGTGGCCTCTATCAGGCCATCTTATATCCTAGTGCCGGAGTCAGTTTTGGATATGAAGGAGTGAATCTCAGCTTGCATAATGGTCAGGTTTATCAGGGATATTTTGAAAGTAAAACTGATGACGAAGTGCTTTTACGTACTCAATCCGGAGAATCGGTTACCATTCGGAATGTCGACATAAAATCCCGCGAAGATCTCCGGCAATCTCTGATGACCGAAGGATTGCATCGCACATTTTCGCAACAAGACCTGATAGATTTGGTGACATATTTACAGACTCTAAGCAAGCAACCGACGATCTAAGAGGTTGCTGAAATATGCCACTCGTCCTGATTTTCTTCTGTTCGGAATATTATACTTATTTGATGATCAGCCGTTCTCTCCGTGCCAGAAATTGACGATTTACGGCTGCAGTATTTCTCCAATAGCCTCCTGGCAGCTTTATGCCAATCCGCTTTATTTCTTCAATTTATAGGGCTTCCGGTATTTCTTAGTAAGAAGCCTATTGGCATCTTTGTTTTTTGCATAATGTTCTTTCTCAGGATCCCAGCGTATAGGTCTTCGCAACTGGTAGGCAATATTGGCCAGATTGCAAATGCTGGATGAACGGTGTCCCGTTTCAACATCGCAGATGGGTTGTGTACGATTTTGCACGGCATCTATCCAATCAGTATAATGATCATCGCTATGGTAAACATGTTTTTCTCCCGGACCAATTTGTATCTCAGCTATCTCTGCAGGATCTGAGTCCAGAAAACTCCTGCTCACATCAAGGGTTCCTTCCGAACCAATAAACCGGACGGCATGTCCTCTCTCAAAATCCTGATGAATCATTTCGATCCCATTATCATAAATCATTTTTAACCCTCGTTTGGCCAGTGGATCCGAAGGTGGGACAAAAAGTACGGGACCAGAACGATCCATCTCCAAGGCCCATTGAGCAATATCAAACATATGGGCACCCCAATCAGAGAGTATCCCTCCTCCGAATTCCCGGTACTGACGCCACTGAGCCCAACTGTCATCGTCCGCGGGTGGCGCAATACCCGGATTGTAATCCCGGTATGGTGCCGGTCCCAGCCATTTGTCCCAATTCAGAGAAGCTGGTATGGATACACCTGGCAAGCTGCAGGATATAGCTGGGTCTCCCACACTGACCAAAACCTGTCGGATTTCTCCCAGGTATCCGTTTCTAACTAACTCAACTGCGTGTCTAAATCTGGAATTTGATCTTTGCATACTGCCAGTCTGGAGAATTTTCTTGTATTTACTTACCGCTTTGACCATGGCTCTACCTTCCCTGACTGTGTGAGCAAGTGGTTTTTCACAATACACATCCTTACCGGCCTTCATAGCATTGATACTCATGATCGCGTGCCAATGATCAGGGGATGCTATAACCACCGCATCCACGGTGTCATCAGCCAGCAGATCCATATAGTCACCATAAGTTGTGATATTCCTGGATTCGCCCAGATTTTCCATGGTCACCTGGGAAACCTGTTCCTTAAACAGGCTCAATCTGACCCTGTCAATATCACATCCCGCCAGCAAATTGACTTCGCTAATCCTGCTGAATCGGTTCACCAGACCTCTTGCCTGCTTGCCGGTGCCAATAAATCCTAATCCAACTTTGTCACTGGGAGCAACATAGTTTTTTCCTCCCAGAACATGTCTGGGCACAATAAAAAGTCCTCCCGAAAACAATACGGTATCCTTCAAAAAACTCCTTCGGTTATATTCTGGTTTTTTCCCCTTCAATGTCATTTTTATTTGCTTTTCATGATCGTAATTTACGAAATTCATGTATCCAAGCGAATCCACATGTCCAGTGTTCTACAAATTCTCCTGATAGTCCTGGTTGTCTTAACCAGTTGTCAGGAAAGAGAAAATATACCTGCCATGGAAAACTGGGCTCACTATCAGGGAGATCCGGGTTCCAATCAATACAGCAATCTTTCAGAAATTAATTCGGAAACCGTACAAAACCTGAAAGTCGCCTGGAAGTATAATAGTGGCGATGCTGATTCATTAGACAGATCTCAGATTCAATGCAATCCTCTGATTATTGATGGGATACTTTAC